>CAZPZK010000014.1:0-19050 GCA_964591095.1 uncultured Moraxellaceae bacterium
ACGCTGGATTGCTGGGTGCACGAGAGCGGGCTCAGCGCTCGGATTCCTCCTGAAATCCGCAATGTGTTCAGTGCCATCAACAACCGTACCCTCAGCCGTTTCCCCTATCCCTGGCTGCAATATGTGGAACAGAATCAGGCTTTGTTGCTGGAACGGTTTCTGGGCTTGTTCAATCATGATGTGCTCAGCCCGTTGAGTCCGGAGACCCGGAAATGGCTGACCCATTTCATCTGTGCTGAAAACGGACAAAGCAGCCCGCTGGCGTACAAAATCCTGAACCGGCTACAAGGCATCGCCCAGGACGTGGACAGCATCAAGCGCAAACGCGAGGCGGCAGCGAAGGAAATCGAGAAGTTGCAGGGATTGACCGTCCGGGGAGAAGAGCAGGAGGCCGAACTGACGCGCTTGATCCAGGATCGCACGGCCTTGTCTCGCCTGATCGGCAGCATGGAAGGCAAGGCCACCCTGAATGTGCTGACGGATGAAGGCCTGCTGCCCAATTACGCCTTTCCTGAACAGGGCGTCTTGCTGCGGTCGATCATTGTCCGTGAAGCCAAGCCGGGCTCGGAGGCGCCTGATCCGGAAACCTTCGAGTATGAGCGTCCGGGCTCCTCCGCCATCACGGAGCTGGCCCCCAACAATACCTTCTATGCGGAAGGGCGACGGGTTGTGGTCAACCAGGTGGATGTCTCGAAGGTCAAGCCGGAGTCATGGCGATTCTGTCGTCAATGCGCCTATACCGAGCCGCTGTCTTCCGGCGATCAGCATCCCAATTGCCCGCGTTGCGGAGATACCTTGTGGCGGGACAGCGGTCGCATCCGCGAAATGTTGCGACTGACCACGGTCTTCGCGCGGACCCTGGACCGTGACAGCCGGATTGCGGACGATTCGGACGAGCGTCAGCGGGGCTTTTATGTCCGTCAGGCGCTGGTGGACAGCCCGCCGGACGCGGTCCGTCAGGCTTTCGCCATTAATGCCCAGGCATTTCCGTTCGGTTTTGAGTTCCTGGATCGGGTGACGTTCCGCGAAGTGAATTTCGGCGAGCAGACCGGGGAAGGCTCGCCCATGGAAATCGGTGGCAAGGACCTCAACCGCCCCGGCTTCACCATTTGCCCGGAATGTGGAACCCTGCAACGCCGCCGCAAGGCCGAGGAGCTGTATCGCAATCATGCGTCGTGGTGTTCCCGGCGCAAGAATCCGGAAGCCACCACGCAACAATGCGTGTTTCTTTATCGTGAATTCAACAGTGAAGGCATCCGGCTGTTCCTGCCGGAAGTGGGTTTCGCGGATACCAACGAGGCCTTGCTCAGTTTTGTGTCTGCCCTTGAACTCGGACTGGCCCGACGCTTCCGGGGTGCGGTGGATCATCTGCGCATTGCACTGGACATGCGCATGGCGGCGGGTATCGATACCCCCCGTTGCTATCTGGTGATCTACGACAGCGTCCCCGGCGGCACCGGTTACCTCAAGGAGCTGATGCGGGCTCCGGAACCCTTGCTGGAGGTGCTGGAAATCGCCCTGGAAGCACTGAATGCCTGCACCTGCAACCAGAACG
Source organism: uncultured Moraxellaceae bacterium (assembly GCA_964591095.1). Taxonomy (GTDB): domain Bacteria; phylum Pseudomonadota; class Gammaproteobacteria; order Pseudomonadales; family Moraxellaceae; genus Fluviicoccus. Next base: position 1,556 of record CAZPZK010000014.1, read on the forward strand.
CCGAAACCGATGGGTGTTATCGCTGCGTGTACCGCTATCACAACAGCCATGACCGGCAGCACATTTCCCGTCGTACCGCCCAGAAATTGCTTGGTGAAGTGGTGCAATACAAGGGCGCGCTCAAACCCGTAGCGCATCTGGCGGAGGCCCAGCCGGTCAATCAATGGCTGGAAAGCGTGCTGGAAAAGCGATTTGTGGAAGCGCTCCGGCGCGAGCAAGATGGCAAGGCCTTCAAACTGACGGAGCTGCTGTTCAAGGGGAAAGCCGGCTATCTGCTGCAGGCCGGAGAGCGCCGCTGGCGTCTTGAACTGCAGGTTAGCCTGGGCAGTTCGGACGGCGTCATGGTTCCGTCGAAGCCGGACTTTGTGTTGTGGCCCGACGATGCCGTAGCGGATACGCCGATTGCGGTCTTTGTGGATGGCTGGCAGTACCACAAGGACATCATCCCCACGGATCTGGCCAAGCGGATGGCGATAGCCAAAAGCGGCCGGTTCACGGTGTGGACACTGATCTGGGATGATATGGAGCAGGTACTGCAGGCGAAAGCACCGTCAGCCCCTCTGGTGTGGCCCCAACTGCTGGGCACGGAGTCTGCGGGTGTGTTCGAAAAACTGTGTGCAGCCCAGGGCATTCCATCGCTCACCGGTCTCGCCACGTGTTCTCCATTCCGTCAGTTGCATCAACGCCTGATGCTTGGCCAGGAGCCGCATCAGCGTTTCACTCGTCTGGGAATTGCGCTTGCATCTTCACTGCTCCTGCCATCCGGGGATCCGGCAACACTGGAGTCTCTTTGCCATGGTGTGTTCCGGGCCCGTTTGGACGAATTGGAATTACTGCCAAATCTCAAGGGCGCGCGCTGGAGTGCCCGCCAACTGGGAGCCGTGCTCGGTTTGGCCATTGCGCTGCAGCCCGAGCAACTGAAGACCATCATGGTGGGGGAGCTTCAGGCGGAATGCCAACCCGTCGTGATCGTTGAGTGGCGGGACAATGAGACTCAGGAAAGCGAACGGCATCTCCGCTGGCAACAACTTTGGCAGTTGATGAACCTGCTGTTGCCCTTGCGCTGGCTCTGGGCGGGTAATGCCGGGATGGATGGACTTGCCGCACTCCAGAACGCACCGGTATTGAACGTACCACAAGCCGGACTGCCGGAATCCTGGTCGGATATCTTCCCGTTGGTGGATGAAACGGCGCATGAGTGGCTGTTGGCGATGGCTTCACAAGGTATCTCAGCCCCCGAAGTCGGTTATGAGTTGCTGGATGCAAAAGGTCGGGTGCTGGCGGAGGCTGAACTGGCTTGGCCGGATATCCGGGTCGCCATTCTGTTGCCCGAGGCGGCTGACGGGCCTCAATTTACTGCGCAGGGGTGGCATATCTTTACGGCTGATTCGGGCGAAATGCCTGCTGCGTTGAAAACACTTTTGATGGAGACCTTGGCATGACGCTGTCCCCCAAAATCGCGATGTCGGATGATTTCCTGAAGTCCTTCGCCGCAGTCCCGCGTTCCCAACAGCAGGCCGTGCTGAATTTCGTGGCCAAGTTCAGACAGAATCCGATGGCCAGCGGCATCAACTATGAACGCATCCGGGATGCAGCGGATCAGCACATGCGGTCCGTGCGCATCAATGACAACCTGCGGGGTCTCGTGCTCAAGCCGGATACCGGCAATGTGTACTGCCTGCTCTGGGTGGACCATCATGATGACGCCTACCAGTGGGCCCGCCGTCACCGGGTTGCCATTCACCCGGATGTGGGCAGCATACAGGTATATGCCGTACAGGAAGTCGAGGGCAATGTTTCAGCATACTCGGAAGTAGCGGCTGCTCCGTCCGAAGGGTTGTTCCACGGACTGAAGGATCGCGAGATCCGGCGGTTGGGGGTTCCCGATGAGCGTTTGGCGGATGTCAGGAGCGTGGTTACCGTTGATGAACTGGAGGCATTGCAATCCCGGTTGCCCGATGAAGCCTTTGAGGCACTGTACCTGTACGCGGCGGGTGAGGATTTCGACAAGATCATACAGGATCAATCCGCGCCGGAGAGCGTCGATCCCGCAGACTTTGGCGCAGCGCTGGAACGGGATGTGTCCCGTCGTCATTTTGTGGTCCTGACGGATGACAGCGATCTGGAAGCACTGATGGCCGCACCGTTGGAACGCTGGCGCGTATTCCTGCATCCCAGCCAGCGCAAGCTGGTGGAGCGCAACTGGAACGGTCCGGTCAAGGTTACCGGTGGCGCGGGTACCGGAAAGACGGTGGTTGCCATGCATCGGGCGGCAAGGCTGGCGAAGGACTTTATGGATTTACCAGGTCGCCCGGTCGTTTTTACGACCTTCACCAGAACCCTGGCCGAAGACATCCGTCATCATCTGGCCATGCTGTGCACCCCCCAACAACTGGACAAGATACAGGTCGTGAATCTGGATCAATGGGCCTCCGGACTCCTGCGGCGCTTTGGCTATCCACACCAATTGTTGTACAGCGAACAGGACCGTCGCCGGTACTGGCAAGCGGCGATGGCTGCCCTTCCGGTATCCATCGATTTGAGTCTTCCCTTCCTGCGCGCCGAATACGAGCGCGTGGTGATGCCGCAAGGCTGCGAAACCGCAGAAGACTATATGCGTGCGAGTCGTATAGGGCGGGGAGGCCAGTTGAGCCGGGCCGTGCGCAAGTCAATCTGGCCTGTATTCGCGGAGTATCGTGCCCAGCTGCAAGCCGCGAATTTGCGGGAACCTGAGGATGCTTTCCGGGAAGCCTGTCTGCTTCTGAAGCGCGACAATGCAACTCTGGGGATTCGTGCGATGGTGGTCGATGAAGCACAGGACATCAGCAGCGCGGGTTTTGAACTGATTCGCGCCGCTGTGCCCCTGGCGGAAAACGACTTGTTTATTGTCGGCGATGCCCATCAGCGTATCTACCGCCATAAGGTGGTACTTGGGCGTGCGGGGATTGAGGTGCGGGGACGCAGTCGCAGCCTGAAAGTCAATTACCGGACCACGGATGAGATTCGTCAATGGGCATGCGCCCAGCTGGAAGGTTGCCAGGTGGATGATCTGGACGGGAATACCGACTCCTTGCGCGGCTATCGGTCCCTGACGCATGGCGACAAGCCGGACATCCTCCATTCGTCGAACCTGCAAGAAGATATCCGACATATACAGTCCATCTTGAAGCAATTGCTGGATGACGGTTTGGAAATGCGACAGGTATGCATCACCGCGCGTACCAATGACGATATGGATGCAATTTCCCGGGAGTTGAATCAGGCTGGAGTCTGCTTTCTGAAGCTGGATGCAGCCACGCCAGATGATTCCAGTCAGCCAGGGGTTAGGCTGGCGACGATGCATCGCATCAAGGGGTTGGAGTTCGGTGTGGTCATTCTCGCAGCCTATAAAGGTGCCGCCGACTATGCCCAGCAATTCAGCCAGGATGAAGATGCTGGCGTCTCTGAAGATACAGAGTTGGCTGAGCGTTGTTTGTTGCATGTTGCTGCAACGCGGGCGAAAAGGAACCTGTTCATGCTTGTTCGATAGTAGTAGCGGGTGATGCTGGAGTCGGGATTTCCATTTGATGACTTGATTAAGTTAATAAGACACGACATCACCTGTCGGCCCTATCTGCCACTCTATCGGATAGATGAAAGCCCTGCCTGATTCGTGACTAAGCAAGTAGTCTTGCATCTAGCCACATGAAAATTGTGGTGTTAGTCTCAGAGGATGGATATGAGCAGGGCTCGGAATATTGCCCGAGAAACTTGATGGAAAACAACGACAAGAACCACGAACAACTGGCAGTTCGCCTCGCGGACATGCTCTGTCGCCTCAACAACGGCGAAAAACTGAACGTCCAGGAACTGGCCAGCCATTACGGCGTTAACCCCCGCACAATCCAACGTGATCTCAACGAGCGCTTTGCCTACCTGCCCCTGAAAAAGGAGGAGGGCGGCTACACGCTGGAGTCATTTTATCTGGGCAAGCTCAGCGAACAGGATATTGCACCGCTTGATCCATCAGGAAAACGTTATTCCGGAGCGGTTGGTGGTGCTTGCTCCCTATAAGGCATCGAATGCCCAATCCCGCTGGGCGGACGGACTACGCGACATCGCCCGTCATGAGGATCTGGCAACGGTCATGCCCGGCAAGGTGCGCGTGGGCACCATTCATGGTTTCAAGGGGCTGGAAGCGGATGTGGTGATCCTGACGGGACTGACTTCACAGACCCTGGCACACCGGGAACTGCTCTATGTCGGCGCCAGCCGGGCCCGGGCTGCGCTCTACATCCAGACCCTGGCGGAACTGCCGTTATGAAAGGTCGTGCGGGGCATTCATCCGGGTGATGCGTGGACATCAAAAAAGAAAGATCATGACATCTGACAAAGAGTCATACCTGCTCCGGAAACAAAGTACCCGAGCAGGGTCTTTCAGCTTGATGGCTTCAATGTTTCGTCAACGGAGGGAAGAGACCCCGTGGCTTCCTCAACACTCACAATTGAACTTGCCGTTATGCCGTCACGCCCCAGAATTTCAACAAGAACAACGTCTTGGACAGACTCGGAGGCTGTTGCGAATTCTTGCGGTACTCTGACTAGGGCGGCATTCTTTGTTCTGTCGCAGGAAGCGTGTGGTGAAAGTCGCCTTACAGGGAGATGCTCCCTGAGTCAACTGGCCTTGTATGTTCTCTGTTTGGTAGCGGTATGAGAAGCGGCAGGCCGGCACCCACCCGCCGCTGCTCTTACGTCTCTCAGGGTAACTGAGACAAACGGTAAGGCGATCGCAATGCCGCCGTTGCATCGGCCTGGCGGGAAACCCGGCTCAGATTGGCGGCGATGGTATAAGGCGCGCTGCGTTGCACATAATTGGCCGCCCATACAGGTTCCGATCCGCCGGGGTCAATGACGCCTTCCGCCTTCAGCAAGATATCATCGCCATCCGGCACCAGCAGCATTGTAAAATCCTCGGCTACCATGCGCACCAACGGCGGTTTGGTCGGCAGGTAATCCGGAACGGCGCTGAAGCGCACCCGGGCATAGGACTGGTTGCCGGTCATGGGCTCAATGCGCACGCGCAGGATGACATCGCGATCCGGCAATTGCAGGGGCGCGTTGTGCACCAGGTACAGATAAAACTCGGTTGGGGAAACGGTTTTCAGCAACCGGCTATCCATCACCTGCCAGTACCAGCGGTTATAGTTGTCAAAATCGAACAACACCTGTTCCAGTTGCTGCATCGAGCTTTTCAAACGGGCCTCGACCTTGAAGGAACGCCAGGTCTTGTCGTCTTCCCTGCGTGACCAGGTGCTGATGCCGAGCCGGACATTGCTTTTGACAGGCTGCCATTCCGAGCCGGACGCGGAAGGCAAGTCGGTCGGTTTCAGGGCGGTTTCGGGGGGCTCGATGGCGTGAGCGAATGAAAGGACTCCGGACAGCATCAGGCCTAGAAAAACAGCGACGGTTGCAATGGCGCGCATGGTTTCTTCCTCCGCAGGAAAATTCTCTCCGGTTGAACCCCGGTAACCGGACAATGACCTACGCTCAGCGTCGGGGGCCAAGGTCGGGTTATCATTATTTGGGGTGCAACGGGAGGGACTTGAAGAACGGCAAAATGCCGTCTCCTAGAAACTACGACAGGAGATTGCATTCAGCAAGACGGTATTGTTCTTTTGTAGGACAATTCATGAAAGTTTCATGTGCTTTGCTTTCAGCATAATCGCAATCGATCCGGGAATCCGCTTGAGCGCAAGGCGTCGGTATGGCTTGCCGGTAACCCCCGCATGTGCATCATCAAGAATAGGGCAGGGCTTCAGAATGCGGTTCCGTAACGGCAAATTGTACCGATTATTCCTGATATGGACGGCATGCACGGCGGTGCTGGCGGTTTTCACGCCCGTGGTTGCCACGGCCAGTCTGTGGGTGTTGCAGTTTGCCTATCCGCTGGAAGGCAAGGCGGGCCTGCAACCACCCCGAGTCATCCTGGTTGCGGGAGGCGGACTGCAACTGAGACAAGGCGAAATCGAGGAACCCGGCCGTTTCACGAGGGAACGCCTTCGGCAAGCCCTGAAGCTGCAACAACAAACCGGTTTGCCCTTGCTGCTGACCGGGTATGAAGCCCCCGCCATGCGGGATTGGCTATTGAAACAAACCGGACCGTCCCGACTTCCCGTCATCTGGATGGAGGCGGAAAGCCGCAATACTTGTCAAAACGCCCTCTATTCCGCCCGACATCTGCGCCAACTCCGGATCCGTGCCTCTTATGTGGTGACCGACCCCTGGCACATGGCCAGACTTCGTCACGCGATGGCCGAAAATGGAGTGCAAACCGTAGCGTCACCAACGCCCACAGCGCCGGCTGGCATGTTGCCTTATGCTTGGATGTCCCTGCGAGCGGGCTACGAGTTGGCGGCTGCTGTGCGTGACCACTGGCTTCCGGTCGCTTGCCTCGGGTCGCCTTGAATGCAGGTGATCAATAGCTGACCGACGATTAACCCGATTTTCACCGGCGTCCGTTTAATATCCCGACTACCCTCAACCGGTGGGGTAGCCCGCGTCGCCGTGGCTGTGTTACGTTTCCGGCAAGGCGCGAATCACCCCGCAAAAATCAGGATAGCCAGGCCGAGGAGGCATTGATGAAAAGAACAGCGCTGGCCTTGCTGCTGACGTCCCTGCTGATGGCAAACGCCCATGCCGAAAAAATCGCCCTGCTGGTCGGTGTCGGCGATTATGCCGACCCGTCGATGCCCGATCTCGACGGACCCGCGCATGACCTCAAGGCCATGCGCGAGTTGCTGGTCAAGCGCTGGAGCTTCAAACCCGACAATATCCGCGTGCTGCAGGACAATCAGGCCACCCAGGCCGCGATCATTGCCGAACTGGGCAAGCTGAAGGCCCGTTCCGCCGCCGGCGACTCGTTGTTTCTCTACTTTACCGGGCATGGCACCAGCGCCCGCGACAGCAGCAACGAGCTGCCGCTGCCCAGCAGCAGCGGCGCGTTCGTGCCTTATGATTTCCGCATCAAGTCCGGCCGTTATTCCGAGACGGATTTGCGCCGCAGCCTGCTGGTGGGCCGCTGGCATTTGCGCCCGGTGCTGCAGGAGCTGGAAAAGGACCGGGAAATCTTTGTCGTGATGGACAGTTGCTACTCCGGTAATGCCGTGCGCAGCCTTGATGGCCGACCCCGTTTCAAGACCCGTCAGATTCCCATTTCGCTGGAAGGCGATACCGTCGCCGCTCCCGCCGCCGGCGAGCGCAAGACGGAACGCGGCGAGGCCTATCCCTACAAGCGCGTGGTCTTTATCGCCGCCGCCAGCGATGCCGAAAAAGCCGAGGATATCGGCTTTGCCGATGCCGACCGCACTTTCGACGGCAATCCGCATGGCGCGTTTACCGATGCCTTTATCCGGGTGATGAACGGCAGCGCGCCCGCCGACGCCAACAACGACAAGGCGCTGGACTATGTGGAAGTGCAACAGGCGGTACGCGACCTGTTGCAAAAAGGCGAACACCGGCACACGCCGCAGTTGCTGCCGGTCCTGGCCGAGGACAGCGGGCGCCTGACGCAAAAGGCCGTATTCGACCAGCCAAGGGTGGATTTTGCCGCGCCGCCGCCGTGGGAGTCGATGGTCAAGGTGGCGCTGGGGACGGGGGTGGGAGGCACGGTTTTTTCCCGTCTCAAGGGGATCAGTGTGACGGGCGGGCGTGTGGACTTGCGGGTTGAACGCGATCCGGCCGCCCGCGACGCCTACCGTCTGCTGGGCGCCGCCGGCGATGTCATCGTCTCCGGCGCGTCCGAGGCGGATATCGCGTCACGGCTGCGGGCGGAAGTCTGGTTGCGCCAATGGCTGAAGCCGTTGAAGCCGCGCTTCGGCTTGCGGCTGGAAACCGATCCGGCGGTCAAGGGCAATAATTTTGTCGAGGGCGATACCCTGATCTTTCAGGCGCGCCCGGCGCGCGAGAGCTATCTGGTGTTGTTGAACCTCGATGCCAAGGGCCAGCTGACGGTGCTTTACCCGCAAAGCGCCGCCGAGACCCGGCCGCTGGCGGCCAATGCCACGGCCGCCATTCCCGGCTCCGATCCGCGCAGCCGCATCCGGGTGCAGGCGCCGTTCGGCACGGATACCGTCGTCGCGGTCGCCTTTCCCGAAAAGCCGGATTGGGAAGTGTTGAAGGAGATTCAGGGGGTCGCGGTTGATCATGTCGCCGTGCGCGCCCTGGAGTCGATGACCGCGCGGCAGGAGGGCGCGGCCTGGTCGCAATTGCCCCTGCGCACTTTTCCCCGTAACAACCGTCCCTGAGGCCCAATCGCATGAAGCTTAACCCGGATTGCCTGCCCCGTTGCCTGCCCGGCCTGCTGGCGCTGGCCGTATTGCTGCCCGGCGCGGCGCGGGCGGATGATTGCGAACAGCTGGCGCGTCAGGCGCAACAGAGCGAGCAGTTCCGTGCCGCCCTGAAAGCCTGCCCGCGTGACTACACCCTGCGCTACCGCTATGGCCTGCACCTGCTGCAGAACGAGCGCTTTGCCGAGGCCGATGCCGCGCTGCGCGAGGCCGATTCCCTGCTCGACGCCGCTAGCGGCGATTATGCCGCCAACCATTTGCAGGTGACGGCGCGGCAGGTGCAAAACCTGTGGTACTGGGGGAAGCGCGGCGAAGCGGTGGCGATGATGAAATCGGTGCTGGAATACCGCCGCAAAAAATCGCTTTCCCTGCCGTCTTGGGTGCAGCAACTGCAGCGCACCCTCGATGACGGCATGGACAGCAAGCCCCTCAACGCCAGCGAGATGCGCGGCATGGTGAAATCCGCCCGCGCCTTTGGGGTAGAAGGGGTGTCGGTGGAATACCGTATCCAGTTTGACTATGACAGCGACCGCGTCACCGATGAGGGCAAGCGTCTGCTGGAGCAGGTGGCCGCCGGCTTTGCCGGGGTGGAGGGGCGCATTCGCGTCGTCGGTCATACCGATACCCAGGGGGATGCGTCCTACAATCGCAAACTGTCGGAGCGTCGGGCCGGTGCGGTGCGCGAGGCCTTGCTCCGTCTCGATGCGTCCCTTGCCAACCGCCTCAGCGCCGAGGGCAAGGGCGAATCGGAGCCGCGTTATCCGGGTGACGGGGAAGAAGATCACCGTCTCAACCGCCGGGTCGAGTTTGTGCTCGACGGCAAGTCGTGACCCTTATGAACAAGATCAACGGAAATACCCTGCCGGTCGCCTCGCCCTGGTTGCTGGCGCTTGTCGTCGCCTTGGCTGCCCCGGCGCAGGCATGGACCGAAGCCGAGGCCCGGCAACTGGCCGGGGCGATGCGGGATTTTGACCGGCAGGGGCGTTTTGCGCCCGCCGCCGTCGACAAACTGCCCCGGCAATATCCCCGCTTCGGTCCGCGTCTGGAACGCTGGGTGTCCGGCATGGCGGACAAGGCGCTGGACGAGCAGCAGAAAAACCTGCTGCAGTCCGGCCGCGAGGAGCTGGCCGTTCAGGTCCGGGCGCGTCCGGGTGAAGGCGCTTCCTTGCGGCGATGGTTGGCGGCGCAGGGTGCAATGGTGCAGGGCGCGGTGGGGGATACGCTATTCATCCGGGTCAACAAGGGCGCGCTGGAGAAGCTGGCCGGGCAGGAGTTGCTGGCGGCGGCCGATATCCAGGGCATCGTCAGCGCCTGGCCGGATGACAGCCTGCCCTTGAGCGGTCTCGCCGCGCGCTTGCAGGGCGGGGCGACCGGCAGCAAGGGGCAGGGTGGTGATGGCATTCCGCTGACCGGCGTCATGGCCGCGCATGCGCGCGGCATCACCGGCAAGGGCGTGCGCGTCGGCATCCTCGATTTCGGATTTGGCGGATATGACCGCTTGCAGCAAGGCGGCGTGCTGCCGGCGCCGGTGGCGGCGCAGGTCTTTTTCCGCAGCAATCCCGGCGTGGCGATGGGGGGAACGGTGCACGGCACCGCCTGCGCCGAGATCATTCACCAGATGGCTCCCGATGCCACGCTGTTGATTGCCCAGGTCGGCAACGGCGCGGGCAGCGCCGCCGAGGGCGATATTGTCGAAGCGGCGCGCTGGCTGGTGGAGCAGGGCGTCGACATCATCAATTTTTCCGGCGGCGGGCAGGTCGGGCCGCATGACGGCACGTCCGTCCTCGATGACATGGTCAACCGCATTTCGGCGCAGGGCGTGCTGTGGGTCAACGCCAATGGCAATGACGGCGGCTCGCACTGGCTGGGGCAGGTCGTTGACAAGGACGGCAACGGATTTGTCGATATCCCCGGCAACAACCAGGGCGACTTCCTGTTGGTCGAAACCTGCGGCGAGCGCTGCGGCGGCTTCACGCTCAGCCTGAACTGGGATGACTGGAAGGACGGCGCGGTGGATGTTGATGCCTGGTTGCTGGGACAGGGGAGCAACGGCCAGCCGTATACCGCCGGGGAGGCCACCACCCGCCGCACCGGCGCGGCGTCGCCGGCGATGGAGTTCCTGTCCTTTCCGCGTGGCCTGCCCGCCGGCAGCTATGCGCTGGTGATGCGGACCGCGCAGCCCGCTTCCGGCAAGCGCCTGCATGTCTATGCGCAGGGCGGGGCGCGACTGGCGCAACGGGTGCCGGAGGGCAGCCTGGGGGTGCCCGCGACGGCGGACAAGGCCTTGTCGGTGGGCGCGCTGGATGCCGTCAGCCAGCTTGTGGCGGAATACAGCGGACGAGGAACGACCGATGACAACCGCCTCAAGCCGGATATCTCGGCCCCGGCAGGCGTCACCAGCCAGTCGTATGATCTGGAAAAGCCGGGCACCCGCTTTCATGGCACCTCGGCGGCGGCGCCGCATGCCGCCGGCTTCGCGGCGCTGGTCAAGCAGCGCTTTGCGTCCTATGACGGTGCGGCGCTCAAGCAATGGATCATGCAACAGGGCGTCAAGCCGGTGGCGGGACAGCGTCCGGATATACACTACGGTCACGGCGTCATCAGCGCCGAGGGCTTGCTGGCGGCCGCGCCGCCGCCCGAACCCGAAACGCCATTGCCCCCCGCCGCCGGTTCGGGAGATACCGGCATCGAGGCGATAGAACGGCTTCGCCGCCATCTCAAGACCGATTGATAACCCGAACGGCCGCCCGCGCCGTTCAATAAGCAGAACAACCATGTAGCGCCGGACGGAACAGGCCCGTTCCGCCAAAACGCAGGAGAGATACGCATGAGCCGGTTTGCAACGAAACGCCCTTGGTCCACCACCGTCCTGACCGCCGCCATCGCGCTGGCGATGACCGGAGGCCCCGCGCTGGCGGATGCGCCGGCTCCGGCCGCGATGACGGCGGGATTGTTTGACCTCTATCAGGACAACCGGACGCATGGCATCCCCAACCTGATCACGCCGGACCTGTTGCTGGTCAGCTACAGCCTGATCCGGGAACAAAGCGCCTCCCGGACCGAAAAACAGCAACTGGTTCCGCTGTTCCAGCAGATGCTGACCGGCGTCGGCGCCGGGCTGGAGGCCCGCCAGGAAGCGGACCCGCTGTTGCCCAAGGCACGCGCCTATATCCGCCTGATCAGCGCCTTGCTGGAAGGCAAGGAGCCGGCGGCGCTGGACATTCCCGGCATGGCGGAGGAGTGGAAGCTGCTGCGCGAGGCCGACACCCTGACCACCTCGCCCTTGTTCGGGGTGCCGGTGGACTACAGTCAACTGCAACCGCGCGGCCGCTATACCCGCACGCCGGAAATGCAGCAGTATTTCCGCGCCGTGCGTTATGCCGGGACCGTGCATTTCTTCTCGCAGTCCAGCCCGGCCACCGGCATCTCGCCGGAAAAAGCCGCCGAACTGACGCAACTGGCGCGGCTGTTGACCCGCGAAATCCAGGCTACGCCGACCACCCGCGCGGCCTACGAAGGCTTCCTTCAGCGGCTGGCCTGGGAATACGGCAAGCCGGTGGATCTTTCCGCCCGGGACTACGGCACGCTTGACGCCCTGGATTGGAAGGACCCGACCAAGCTGGCGGCGGGCATCCTTCAGTATGCCCGCGACAGCCACAAGTCCCCCGCCGTGTTCGATACCCCGGTCGATGTCAGCAAATTGCAGCCTGGCGAGACTCTGCCCGGCGTCGTCACCGGCTGGCGACTGGTGCCGTCAATGCTCAACAACGATGCCGCCGTCATGCAACAGATGACCTGGCCCGCGAGCGGTGAGTTTGTTTCGCCGTGCGGCGAGATCCGCTGCCTGCAGCCGTGGTCGGTGGGGCTGGTCGACGGCAAGGAAGTCAAGGCCTACCTGCGCGGCATCGAACTGCTGGCCCTGCTTGATGTGCCGCATGCCGCTACCGTTGTCGAGCTGCAGGGTGAAAACCGTTTCAGCCAGTACGCCGCCGTCCGCGCCCAGGGACGCCAGCTGCTGCAAGCCCAAAACGGCCTGAACGGCTTACAGTTTGATTTCATCCGCAAGGCTTCCGCCGGTTATGCCCGTCCGGAATCCTTCCTGGCCTTCTGGACCTGGCAACGCTACATCAACCTGCTGTACGTCAAGCAATCGATGACGATGGGCAGCAAGTCCGTTCCGGCGGCGGAAAAAGCGCGGCCGGGCGCGCGTCTGGAGGGGGGCGCCGCTTTCTACCGGTCCATGTCGGACCTGGTGGCCCAGCATCAGAAGCAAACCCCGGACCCGGTCTGGGATAAATTCCAGGCCGTGCTGAAGCCGCTGGTCACGATGGCGGCGACCAAACCCGCCGCCAACCCGGCCCATGATGCCGTGCTCAACAATCTCGACAAGGAACTGCTGGCCCTGACCGGCGGCAAGGACCGGCCGGTGGTGGTTGATGTCCATACCAACCCGATCGAGAAGATGGTGCAGGAAGAAGCTACCGGCATGGCGATGGAAACCTTCCGCGACAAGGCCCGGGGCGGCGTGCTCAGCCACTACGAGTTCAAGCAGCCGATGAACCAGCGCCTGACCGTGGAAGCCTGGCAAAAGGCCATCCTGAAATAAGGCGGCGGCTTCATGACGGATCACCGTGAAGACACCCGCCTGGGCGAACTCTACCAACAGTTGCCCAAGGAGGACATGCCGCAGCCATTGGTAAGGCAGTTGATGGCGGCGGCGGAAGCGCAAGCCCGGCAAAACGCGGAAACGGCGGCAGCATCCCGACTGACCGCCCGACTGCAACGCTGGTGGCGGCAACAACCGCTGCTGGCGGGGAGCGGCATCTTTGCCGGAGCGCTGTTGGTCCTCGTGGCGGTGCTGCGGCTCATGCCCGACGAAGCGCCGACCGGGCCTCGGCCGCTGGCGGAGGCCGAACCGGTCAAGCCGCCTGCCACCGCCGAAGCGGAACCTGCCGCCCGGCCCTTGCGCGCGGCCCCCGTGGAACCGGCGGCTCCCGCCCCGGGGGGCGTGCGCATGGCCGAGGTGGAGGGCGCCGGATCCGCGCCCGCCAGGACGGTGATCCGGGCGCCGGTGGAGGACTCCGCGGAGCCTCGCCTGGCAGCCGCCACGCCCGCGGCCGCCGAGCCGCCGCCGGAAGTCTGGATGGCGCGCATCCGCCAGCTGCAGGCCAGCGGCCAGACCGGAGAAGCCGGGGAGGAATTGGTCAAATTGCGCAAGCAACATCCGACCCTGGTTCTGCCCAAGGATCTCAAGGCGCTGGAGACAATGGAAAAGCGGGTGAAATCGCCTTGATCGGGCGTGGGTTATTACCGATGATTGACCGGACACTAATTGGGGATATAGCGACCGCATGGCTGAAACCGATGAAGCGTTGATGCTGGCGTTCAAGGCCGGTAACAAGCGGGCGTTTGACGAGTTGTTCCGTCGGCATGAGCGACGGGTGTTGACCTACATGGTGCGCGCCGTGGGCAACCGCGCCATCGGTCAGGAAAAAAGCCAGGATGTCTGGTTGAAGGTGATCCGCGCCAGTCCCGGCTATGAAGTCCGGGCCAAGTTCACCACCTGGCTGTATGCCATCGCCAACAACCTGTTGACGGATTTTTACAAGAGCAAGGGCGACGACCGGCAGGAAGGCGTGGAAATCGACGATGAGTCGCTGGCCGGCGGTCTGGTGACTCCGGCCTGGTGCGAGGTACCGCATCTGGTCATGGTCGGCAAGGCCAGCGACCGCCTGCGCTACTGCCTGCGCAAGCTGCCTTTCGAGCAACGCCAGGCCTTCCTGATGTGCGAGGAACTGGGCATGACGGTGCCGGAAGCGGCTGAACTGCTGGCGGCTTCGCTGGAAGGCGTCAAGAGCCGGTTGCGTTATGCCCGTGACAAGTTGAAGGCCTGTATCGGCGATGTGCTGTGAAAAACCGGCCGGAATAATTAACCCGGATGCTTGATCCATCCGTTAATACAGCAACAAAACAACGAATCCATCAGGGAGAACACCATGAAACACCACGCACTTAGCACCGCTGTCCTGCTGGCCCTTGGCCTGAGCGCTCCGGTGGCGGCGCTGGCGGACACCCATGCCCGCAAGGACATCGTGGTCGTCAGTCCGCAGCAGCCCGCCGCCGTCCAGTTGCAGGTCCAGGTCAAACCGCTCAAGACCTCATTCAATGTGGGCGAACCGATCCGGCTGGAAGTGCAGGGCAACAAGGACATCTATACCTACCTGTTCCGTGTTGATGCCGCCGGCAATTCCCGCCTGTTGCTGCCCGCCGACGCCAATGCGCCGATCGTGATCAAGGCCAATACCCGCAACCTGTTGCCGGCGGAAGGTTCGCTGGTGCTTGCCGCCAACGCCCCCGGCGCCGAGACCCTGCTGGTGGTCACCAGCACCAAGCCGATCGCCTTTGCCGCCTCCAAGGCCGCCACGGGTCAAAGCGCCGCCGAACTGCAGCAGCAGTTCCAGAGCAAGGGCGTGGGTTGGGCCGACAGCAACCAGCCGGTCAACACCACTGTCACCGCCAATGGCCAGGAAAGTGTCAGCACGCTGATCAGCGTCAATATCCTGCCCGCACCGGCATCTTCCCCGCAGCCCGGCGGCGATGCCGTCGGCGTCAGCCGCCCCGGTGTCATGGCCAACGGCCTGGTTACCGTCACCACCGACAAGCGGATCTACACCATCGGCGAACCGATCACCGTGCTCTATGGCTCGACGGCCGCCGGCTACCTTTCCGTCTATGCGGATGAGGAAAACGGACAGAGCACCCTGATCAAGCGCGAACGGATCAAGGCCGGCCAACTGGCCACCCTGACCATCGAGGCGATGGCCCCGGCAGGAAAAACCACGCTCCGCGCCTATGTCTCGGCGACCGCCGCCGACACCGACCATCCGACCAAGGCCGTGGGCCCGCGTACGGTTGCCGCGCCGGCCGCCGACACGGTGGCAGTGCATACCATCCAGGTCAACGGCCGTTGATGACGGTCAGGAAGAATCGCTCATGAAATTCCTCAAGAAAACCCTGCTGGCCACCGGACTCGCCGCCCTCTGCGCCGCGCCCGCGCTGGCGGCCGACCGGGCGCTGCTGATCGGCGTCGGCAAATTCGCCAACAGCCAGTACGACCTGCCCGGCATCGAGCTGGACACCAACATGGCAAAGGAGCTGGTGCTGCACATGGGCATCGCCGAAAGCAACATCACCCTGTTGATGGACGGCAAGGCGACCGTGCGCGGCATCGCCCAGGCGATGGAGGCCATGGCCAAGCAGGTGGGGCCGGATGACCGCGTGGTGATCTATGTTTCCAGCCACGGCTCGCAACTGGAAGACAAGAACGGGGACGAAGAGGACGGCCTCGACGAAACCCTGTTTGTGCACGATGGCCATCTGGTCGATGATGACTTCGGCCGGCTGATTCAGGCCCTGCCCAGCAAGAACGTGCTGGTGCTGATTGACGCCTGCCACAGCGGCACGGTCACCAAGAGCTGGTCTTCCGGCGGCAACCAGTTCGGTGTGACCCAGGGCGTGCCCAAATTCATTCCGCCCAAGACCCGTCCCAAGCCGGGCGCGCGCGCCAACAGCAAGGCATTTGGGGTGGAAGGGGCGGAAGGCGGCGCGGCGGCGGCCGGCGGTGACAACAACCTGCTGATCTCGGCGGCGCAGGAAAACCAGTTGTCTGTC
The DNA here is from genome assembly GCA_964591095.1 of uncultured Moraxellaceae bacterium. Taxonomy (GTDB): domain Bacteria; phylum Pseudomonadota; class Gammaproteobacteria; order Pseudomonadales; family Moraxellaceae; genus Fluviicoccus. The sequence continues at coordinate 17,551 of CAZPZK010000014.1, forward strand.
GCCACCGGTCGCGGCAGCCTGTTCACACTGGCCCTGCTCGACAGCTTTGAGTCCAAGCGCGGGTCCGGCGGCGAGTTCACCTGGAAGCAGGTTTACGAGGAAACCAAGTCCAAGCTGGCCTCCACCGGTGTCGATTTTTCTCCAAACCTGATGGGCAATACCGCCATTGCCGCCAAGCCGATCCGGATTGCGGGCGCCAGCAACGACCGCACGGCAGACAGCAAACCGGTCTGGCGCGAGTTTGAAGGCGTCGCGGCCCAGGGCAACCCCTTCACGCTCAAGGCGCCGTCGGTGCTGACGGAGGGAGACAAGCTGGTGCTGGAAATGGAGATGCCGATTGACGGTTATCTCAATCTGGTCAGCGTCGATGCCGACGACAACGCCACCTTGCTCTATCCCAACAAGTACGACCAGGATAACCATCTCAAGCCCGGCGCATTCCAGTTTCCCGGCGGCTCCTCGCGCTTTGTGATCCGGGCGCAAGCCCCGCTGGGCAATACCCTGGTGGTGGCGCTGGTGACGCCGGAGCCGTTGAGCCTGCTGAAAGAAGGGCGGGGCAATCGCGACAAGTCCGGCAACATCACCGGCCTGTTTGCGCGCCTGCAATCCAGTGATCTGATTGCCGCCGGAAAATCCACGCGCGCGTTCAAGGCCGAAGCCAAATTCCACACCGCCAAGGCGGTGGTCAAAGTCAACGGGAGATAAGCGATGAAACCGTTCCTGAATTTTCCGGGCCTGACGGCGTTGGCCGTGATGCTGGCGCTGGCGGGGTGCAATACGATGACGCCCGCCACGCCCAGCCAGTCCACCAACCGCGCCACGCTGGAAAGCCTGCCCGCCAATCCCGGCGCCGCCCAGATTGCGGTGGAATCCAATGCGCGATCGTTTCGTGTCGGTGACCCCATCCGCTTCCGCATCACCAGCAACCGCAACGGCCGCTTGTGGATCGTCGCCGTCAATGCCGATGACTCGGCGACTGTGCTCTTTCCCAACGAGGTGATGCCGGACAACCGCATCAGCGCCGGCACCGCCCTCGATGTCCCGCAGAAGAACCTGGGCAAGGAATTGCGCGCCCTGCCGCCCGCCGGTCAAACTTCGCTGGCGTTTATCGTCATGCCGGAAAACCGCAACCTCGACGATATCCTGGTGTTGCGCGGACAAAAGCTGTCCCGTGTCGGCTTTGCCAGCGACAACGACTGGGGCATGACCCTGTTGAAACTGGAAGTCAAGGAATAAACCCGGACCATTCCATCAAAACGGTGAACCCGAAAGGACGGGTCCACCGTTAAATAACCTACAAGAACCCCACATCGAGGAATCTGACATGAAGTTGAATGCATTCGGCAAAGCCCTGTTGATCGGCGGCCTGTTCTTTTCCAGTCTCGACGCGGCGCTGGCGGCGGTATCCGGCGAAGTGGACAGCAAGGCTATCCGCCTGCGCGACAACGCCCCGGCGGCGGCGCCCACGGGCAGCCTCACCCTGAGCGTTCATCCCGTCAA
>CAZPZK010000015.1:0-17710 GCA_964591095.1 uncultured Moraxellaceae bacterium
GATCAAGCCCTTGCCATGCACCACGTCCAGCCCCTCCGCAATCTGGCGCAGCAGGGCCAGCGCCCGTTCCGGGGCGAACACCTGTCCCTTGAACTGCGCCAGGTCGCCGCCACCGACGAATTCCATCGCCAGGTAATAGCGGCCGTCGGGCAGGCGGTCGATGTCATGGATGGTAATGATGGCGGGGTGGTGCAGCGACGCCACCAGATGCCCTTCCTTGATGAAGCGCTGGTTGAAATGGTCGTCATCGGCGCTGAGCAGCACCTTGATCGCCACCTTGCGCCGCAGCGAATTCTGGGTGGCCAGCCAGACTTCGGCCATGCCGCCGCGACCCAGCAGGCCGTGCAGGGTGTAGCCGGGAATGTCGGGCGGGGCGGTGGTCATGGATGGACGGGGCTGCCGGAGGTTGGGAACGGGGGATGCCGCGAACATTAGCAGGTTGTCCGGGGCTGGGGAATCGCCGGCCGCGTGATGCGCGCGCGATCGATCGGGAATGGCTCCGGGCGTCGTCTTCCGGCCGCGTACCGGTGCCCGGGATCCGCCGTAAATGGCGAGTGGCCCCGGGGATAGATGACGAACGGGGCTTGACACTTCGATGAATAACGAACTATAAACTGACACTAATTCAGTTTTTAACCCGGCAGTCGCCGACGGAGCCCTCGCTCCCGGCGCATGGAGGACAGGCATGAACATTTTGGTGGTGGGCGCGGGCGCGGTCGGTCAGGTGTACGGACGGCATCTGGCGCAGGCGGGACATGCGGTCAGCTTCTTCGTCAAGGCCAAGTACGCGGACGAGCTGAAGCGCGGCCTGCCGCTGCACCGGCTGGGCCGTTTCCGCACGGTCTCGGAAACCTGGAGCGATTTTGGCGTGGTGACCGACGTGGCCGAGGTGGCGCGCGGCGGCTGGGACCAGATCTGGCTGGCGCTGTCGTCGGACGCGCTGCGCGGCGAATTGGCGGAGCAGGTGCTGCGCGCGGCGGGCGCGGCCACGGTGGTGTGCCTGCAACCGGATATCCACGACGGCGACCGCGTGCGGGCGCGGGTACCGGCGGACCAGGTGGTGCAGGGCATGATTCCCTTCATCAGCTTCCAGTCGCCGCTGCCGGGCCGTCCGGGACCGGCGGGCATGGCCTACGTGCTGCCGCCGGTGCCGACGCTGCTGGCCGGCGAGGCCTCGCGGGTGAAGGCGGTGATGGCGGCCTTGCGCGGCGGCGGCCTGCGCGGCAAGCGGGTGGAGGATTTCCGCCAGGCGACAGCGGTGAACACGGCGTTTTTCCAGTCGATGATCGCCACGCTGGAGTCGAACGGCTGGGACCTGAAAGGTCTGCCCGGCAGCGAGGCGCTGAAGGCCGGGCTGGCGGCGGCGCGGGAGGCGGTGGACGCGGCGGCGGCGGAAACCGGGGCGTCGTCGCTGCCGGTGAAGCCGTTGCTGAGCCCGCTGGTGTGGCGGCTGCTGTTGCCGGTGGCGCGGCGGCTGTTCCCCTTCGATCTGGAAGTGTACCTGCATTATCACTTCAGCAAGGTGGGCATCCAGACGCGGTTGATGCTGGAAAGCTATGTGGCGCTGGGAGAGGCGCGGGGCTTGCCGGTGGCGGCGTTGCGGGCGCTGCGGGCGCGGTTGCCGGAGGAGCCGGTGAAGCTGGGGTGAATCTCCGGAAGCAGGACGTCAAGGGGTGGCGGGGCCTTGGAGGGGAGCGCTTTTTTCCTGGCAAGATTGACTCCCGCCGCCCGCGCCGACATAGTAGCCCCAGCTAAGGCCGCCCCCGACGTTCCGGGGCCGGGCGGGTTGCTGGAACCGCCCCTTGTTCATCCACCGTCACCTTCCCGGAATGCCCGCATGATCGCTCTCGGCCAGTTCAATACCCTGCCCGTGCTTCGCCTGACCCCGGATGAAGTCTGGCTGGACGGTGGCGACACCGGGGAAGTCCGCCTGCCGCGAGCCGGGTTGTCGCCCTTGCCCGTGGCCGGGGACCGCCTGCGCGTGTTTGTCTACACCGGCGAGGACGGCACCCCCGCCGCTTCGTTGCGCACGCCGCTGGCGCGGGTCAATGAAGTGGCCAGCCTGACGACGCTGGAGGCGGGCCGTCAGGGCGTGTGGCTGGACCTGGGCGTGGAGGAGGCGGTTTTCCTGCCGCGCTCGGAGCAGCAGCAGCGGCTGGAGCCGGGCTGGCGCTGCGTGGTGATGCTGCTGGAGGACGAGCGGCTGGGCCTGATCGCCTCGGCGCGGCTGAACGATTTTCTGGACGATGAAGCGACCGGTCTGGCGGTGGGGGACAAAGTGGAGCTGGTGGTGGCGCTGCGCACCGACCTGGGCTTCAAGGCGGTGGTGAACCACCGCTTCTGGGGCATGCTCTATGCCGACGAGGTGTTTGAGCCGTTGCGCATTGGCGACCGCCGCGACGGGTATGTCAAGCGCCTGCGCGATGACCACCGGCTGGATGTGTCGCTGGCGCCGCCGGGTTATGCCCGCGTGGACGGCGCATCGGAGCGGGTGCTGCGGCGGCTGGAGGCCGTGGGCGGTTTCCTGCCCTTGGGCGACCACAGTTCGCCGGAATCCATCCACGCCGAATTCGGCATCAGCAAAAAAGTCTTCAAGCAGGCGATCGGGGCCTTGTTCCGTCAGCAACGGATCGTGATCGAGGACGACGGCATTTCGCTGCGCTGAGCGTCCACCCGTCAGTCGAGATAGGGCATGATCGCGGTTTTCCAGACGGCATAGCCTTCGCCATTGAGGTGGATGCCGTCGCGGCTGAAGCGCGGCTCCAGTTCGCCGCTGGGGGCCAGTCCGGCGTTGAGGTCGATGAAGGTGAGGCGCGGGTCGTTTTCGGCCAACTGTTGCAATCGCCGGTTAAGTGCGGTGATGCGGGCATTGGCCTCGCCGCGCAGGCGTCCGCCCAGCAGGGTGGATTGCACATAGACATGGATGCCGTGCGCGGTGAGTCCCTGCAGGATGCGAATGTAGTTCGACAGCACGTCTTCGGCCGACGCCCCCCGGTTGAAATCATTGCGGCCGATCATGACAAAGGCCTTTTTGGCGCCGGAGGCATAAATGCTGTCCATCCGCTCCAGCACGCCCTGCGTGCGGTCGCCGGCGATACCGCGATTGACGACCCGTTTCTCCGGAAACATTTCCGCCCATTCCGCGCCCGCGGTCAGGCTGTCGCCGACAAAGACGGCTTCGGCATCGTGACGGCCGTGTTGAGCAAAAAAGGAGGCGCGGTGGTAAAAGGCGTTGGGCAAGCGATTGTCGGTGCTTGCCGACTTCTTGAGCTGGCTCAGGTAGTTGAGCGGAAACAGCTTGTACTGCACGGCCAGGGCCCCGGCGAGAAAGGACACCAGCATCGCCGGCACCAGGATGGCCAGTGTCTTCTTGGTCAACGGCATTTAAGGCAACCTCGGTTCAATCACGGGCGCTTCCGCCCTTTCCACACCTGTTGACGCCAGCGCGCGCAGCGTTGCGATCACATCCCCAGGCAGCAGGATATCGGCGGCGAACAGCCCTATCATCAGCGCCGGCACCACGGCGGCGGAATAGCGGAAACGCTGTTTCAGGCCATCCAGCGGCGCGCCGTTGCCCGGCGGCTGGTTCCAGTCCCGCCATTGGTCGAGGTGGCGGTGGACCTCGCGCAGGTGCCAGCCGCCAAGCAGCAGGAACAGCGGAAACATCAGGTCGGTGAAGTCGAGGCGGCCGTCGCGGCACATCAGCGCCACCATCAGCACGGCGATCGCCGCCAGCGCCGGCGGCGCCTTGCCGAGGATGCCGAGCAGCTTCTCGCGGTCGGCGGCGGAGACGGGCGGGCGGTTGGCCGTGGCCGCCGGCAAACCGGGCGCGGCGACCGTATCCGTGGCCCACGCCAGCGGAAAGCGCCAGCCGGTCTTGTCCGCGCCGCTCGGGTGCAGTCGTAACTCCAGGCTGACGGCCTCGGGACGGACGCCGGCGGGCAGCGGCGGCACCGAGAGCGAGGCGGTCCAGTGCGCGCCGTCGCGGCCGCTGGAGATGTTGCCGAGCAAGGGCAATGCCTGCAGCGAGGCCGGCACGCCGCGCCCGGCGTGGCGGCTGACCCAGTGCAGGCTGCCGTCCAGCGTCCGGCCGGGCGGCCAGGGGCGGTCGAATTGCACCGAAACCAGGCCGGGCCGCCCCGGCGCCAGGGCGGCCATCGGTTCCATCCGCGGTTGGCCAAAGCGTTGCCGCAGGCGCAGGTGGCGCACCCAGAGCACGATCATGAAGCCGCCGACGGCAAAGAACACGCTGTAGAACAGCAGGATGCCGAGCAGCGCCGGCAGCGGCCAGCCCGCACCCAGCATGAACCAGGCGTGCAGGCTGATGAAGCCGTTCCAGACCAGGACAAAGGGCAGGGGCGGCGGCGGGGTCAGCGGCGTGGCGGCGGGAGCGGTCGGCGTCATGGTGGTGGATTCGGGCGTGAAGGAAGGCGGAATGCCATCTCCGGGATCATGGATAGCGCGGCCTGCCCCGTCAATAGCGGCGGGACCTAGTCTGTCACCCGCCCGCGCAACGCCTTGATCTGCCCGCGCTGCACCTTGCCTTCCACCCGCCGCCGCTGTGATCCGCGCGAGGGCCGCGTGGGGGTGCGCGGCGGCAGTTCATGCGTGGCCAGGGTCAGCAGTTCCTTGAGCCGGGCGACGGCATCGTCGCGGTTTTGTTCCAGACTGCGAAAGCGCTGTGCCTTGATCACGATGATGCCCTCGGCGCTGATCCGGTGGTCACGGTAGTGGCGGAGCATGACCTTGACACTTTCCGGCAGGGAAGAGGCGTTGATGTCGAAGCGCAGATGCACGGCGTTGGAGACCTTGTTGACGTTCTGCCCGCCCGCGCCCTGCGCCCGGATGGCGGTGAATTCCAGTTCATCGGGGTTGAGCAGATCGGCGGCGGGGCGGTGTGCGGACATGTTGTCGGGACTTGGCGGACAATCCGTCATGATGACCCGCCGACCGTTGGAAAACAAATCATATTGAAACATCTGGCGGCCGGCGGCGGATTCCGCGATATTTCAGTGTGACCTCCGGTGTGTTGCGACCGGATCACCCAGACAAGAACATACATGAACCGGGATGCGGGAGGGTTGGGGATGCAGACGTGGCGTCAACGGCTGGCGGCGGTGCTGGAATGGAGCGTGGTGGACAAGAGCATCCTGCTCATGGTGGTGTTGATGGCCGTTCTGGCATTCTACATCCTGGCCATGGTGTATACCTTGGGGCGTCCGGATCGCGAGGCGCTGGTGGATGTGGCCTATACCCGGGAGCTGTTGTCGATTGAAATCGGCCTGGTGTGCGGAGCGATGCTGATCGTGGCGGCCGGATTCGGGTTAAGGCGGCAGCGGCCGGATTTCCTGCCGCTGCAACACCTCGCCACCCAGTATTACACGCTGGCCCTGGTGCTGTGCAGCTACTACGTCGGCACCATGACCTTCTGTACGGGCGTGGTGCTGCTGGGCGCGCCGGTATTCGGATTCATCCTGCTGGAGCGGCGGGTAGTCTGGTATGCCACGGTGGCGGGCATGATTTCGTTGCTGGGGTTGAGCTATGCCACCGGTTTCGGCCTGCTCCCCTATGCGCCGGTGGTGGTGCCGCCCGCCGATACCGCCAGCAACCTGTTCTGGATGAATGCGGTGTTCCTGTTTACCGCCCCTCACTTCATCGTGATCATCCTGTTTGCCGACCAGACCGTGCACTGGTGGCGCAAGCGCGAAGACCTGGTGCGCACGCTCAGCCTGACGGACGCCCTGACCGGCATTCCCAACCGACGCAGCATCATGGACCTGCTGGGCAAGGAGGTGGCGCGCACGGCCCGTCACGGCCCGCCGCTGGCCGTGGTGCTGCTGGATCTCGATCATTTCAAGCGCATCAACGACACCTGGGGCCATCCCGCCGGCGATCGCGTGCTGCAGGAAACCGCCCGTGTGCTGCGCGCCGCCATCCGCCATTGCGATGCCGTCGGCCGTTATGGCGGCGAGGAATTCATGATGGTGCTGCCGGATACCCGGCTGGACGGGGCGATCGTTCTGGCGGAGCGGTGCCGGACCTTGCTGGCCGACACCGTGGTGCTCGCGGACAATGGCGAACGTATTGCCCTGAGCGCCAGTTTCGGCCTGATCAGCAACGAGCAGCACCTGGCCTTTGAGGCCGAGGCGCTGATCAAGGCGGCGGATAATGCGCTCTACCGCGCCAAGGCCAACGGCCGCAACCGGGTGGAGGCGCTGGCGCTGCAGGCCCCGCCGGCATGAAGGCCGTGAAGTTGCGCGCGGGCGATCCCGCGCCGTGGTTTGCCGCCGCGTCCTCGGTCAATCCGGCCTACCACTTCGATACGGTCGGCGGGTTTTACAGCGTGTTGTGCTTTTTTGGCGATGGCGGCCATCCCGCAGGCGCGCGCATCATCGGCGACCTGCTGGCTCAACAGGCGTTTTTCTCGCAGCGGCAGGTCGTGTTTTTCGGGATCAGTACCCAGGCGGAGGATCAGGCGCTGGAAAAATCGGTGCTGGACCCGGTTTTCTGCAAGTTCATCCGCGACCGTGACGGCCGCGTCAGCGCCCTCTACGGGGTGTTGTTGCCGGAGGGGCCGGGCCGTGTCGACTACCGGCCGACCACGTTCATCATCAATCCGATGATGCAGGTGGCGGCGGTGATCCCGGTCGAGGATCCGGCCCGGCACGCGGCGGCGGTCATCAACGCCTGCCTGCGGCTGCCGCCGGTCAGCGCGCGCAACGAACCGGCCGTGCACGCGCCCATCCTGCGCATTCCCCAGGTGCTGACGCCCGATGAATGCGGCCTGCTGATCCGGCTCTACCGTCAGGGCCAGCAGCGGCCGTCCGGATTTGTCCGCGAGGTGGATGGGCGGACCGTGCAGTTGCAGGACGACGATTTCAAGCGCCGCCACGATATCAACCTGCGGGACTATCCCGAAACCCAGGCGGCCATCAACCAGCGCTTGCTGAAGCGGGTGGTGCCCTACGTCGAGCGCGCCTTCCAGTACCGCATTACCCGTTTCGAGCGCTATCTGGTGGCGCGCTACGGCGCGGAGCGCCATGAGTTCTTCCTGCCGCATCGCGACAACAACAGCAAGGGCACGGCCCACCGGCGCTTTGCCCTGTCGTTGAATCTCAACTCCGGCGACTATGACGGCGGCTACCTGCGTTTTCCGGAATTCGACAACGCCGCCTATCGCCCGGCGGCGGGGGAGGCGGTGGTCTTCTCCTGTTCGCTGCTGCACGAGGCGCTGCCGGTGACGCGCGGCGAGCGCTTCGTGCTGTTGAATTTTTTCTACAACGATGATGACGCCCGGCTGCGCGAATCCAACCGGCAGTTCATCGACCTTGATTCGCTGCAGCCGCCGGATGACCCGACCGGCCCCGGCCCGGCGGCAAGTTGACGGTTATTCGGGAAATGGCCATACTTTTTTGATTGGAAGTTTAGCGGCCACGGGATGCTTTGACGGTGTTCCCGTGGTTTTTCCCCTGTTCCCGGATGTGCATTTCCATGCCCAGAGTCACCCGCAGCAAGGCCGACATCCCGCAGCCGCCGCAACAGCGCGTCAAGCCGGTGCAGGAGCGCGCCCGCCGCAAGATGGACAGCATCCTCGACGCCACGGCGCTATTGTTGCAACAGCACGGCGTCGAGGCGGTGACCATTCTCGCCATTGCCGCCGGGGCCGGGGTGCCGCCCGCCACCGTCTACCATTATTTTGAAAACCGCATGGCGGTATTTGCCGCGCTGGCCCGACGCATCATGGCGGCGGTGGATGCCGACCTGCTGAATATCCTGGCCGAGAGGCTGGTCATGCCCGAGCCGGACATGCGCGCCATCCTCCAGGGCCTGTTTGACGCCTATGCGCAGGCGCCGGGTTATGTGGCGGTGCTGACCGCCATGCGCGCCGAGCCGGCGCTGCAGGCGCTGGTGCGCGAGTCCAACCAGCGCTCGGCCACCTTTATCGCCGCCCTGCTCCAGCAGCGCGGCACGCTGCCGCCGGAGCGGGCGGCGCGTATCGCCTGGATCATCAGCGAGAGCTGTGAAACCGTGCTGGAGGAGGCGCTGACCTCAACGCCGGAAAACGCGGCGGCGTTGCTGGACGAGCAGAGTTACATCATCGACGTGCTGTTTCACCATTACGCCCAGGCCTAGGCGGTTTGCGGACGCCGCCCCGTCGTGACCGCGCCGCGCGCCAGCCAGGCCCAGCCGAGCAGACTGACCCCCGCCGCGATGCAGAACACCGTTTCCGGACCCAGGCGGCTCCACGCCGCGCCCGCCGCCCAGGCGCCGAGCGACGCCCCCACCCCCCACGCCATGCCGTAGACTGCTTGCCCTTGCGCGCGCTGCGCTTCCCCGAAATGCTGCGCCACCAGCTGCACGCTGGCGGCATGCACCGCCGCGAAACTGGCCGCCTGCAGCAATTGCATCGCCGCCAGCAGCAGCGGCTGGTCGACGCCCCGGCCGATGCCCCACCAACGCACGGCGGCGAGCAGCATCGCCGCCAGCAGCACGGGCCGCGCGCCCCAGCGCGCCAGCAGCCGGTGCAACTGCGTGAACGCCACCACTTCCGCCGCCATGCCCAGCGCCCACAAGGCGCCGATAGCCTGGTGCGAATAACCCCGGGACTCCAGGAACAGGCTGTAGAAGGCGTAGTAGGGCGCATGCGCTGCCTGCAACAGCAGGCCGCCGGCGAGAAAAGCGGCGACTTCCGGCTTTCGCAACACGTCGCGCAGCGCGGTGGACGGTCGATGCCTTCGGGGAACGGGCGCATCCGGCACGCTGAGGCTGACCAGCCACACGCCCATCGCCACGCCCGCCAGGATCAGCGGCAACCAATGCAGCGAGAATCGGTCAAAGCCCGCGCCCAGTCCGGCCACCATCGCCATGAAACCGAGCGATCCCCAGCCACGGATGCGACCATAGCGGGCGCGCCTCTCGCCCAGATGCGCCATCGTCACGGCCTCAAACGGCGCCATGACCGCGTTCTGGAAGAAAGTGCAGGCCAGCAGCAGCAACGCCAGGGTCGTGATGTCGCGGGCGAAGGCCAGCGCCAGCCACAGCAAGGCCAGCATGAAGGCTCCCAGCCGCACCACCGCCAGCGTTCGTCCCGGACGGTCGGCCAGCCGCCCCCAGAAACAGGGCGCCAGCAGTCGCGGCAGCAGCGTCAGCGCCATCAGTTGCCCGATCAGCGCCGGGGACAACAGCAGCTCGCGCGCGAGATAGAGGTTCCAGTAGGGGATGAAGCCGCCGAGCAGGGCGAGATAGCCCAGATAGAAGGCGGACAAGCGCCAGTAGGGCAGGTCCGGGGGGGAAATCGGCATCGGGTCGCCTCCTCTTCTGCGGGGGAGTTGGGCGCGGTGGCGGCCGGGAGACGCGCTCCGGCCGGAGCTAACATGATCAATGCTCATTTTATCATGGTTCGCGGGTTTTGTCTTGCCCGGCGAACGGGATCCGGTCAGGCGGCGCAGTGGATGCGGTTGCGTCCGGCGGCCTTGGCGGCGTACACCGCCTCATCGGCGGCCTGGATCAGCTCCTGGCTGCGTCCGTCCGGCGCGGGCACCCTCGCCGCCACCCCCATGCTGACGGTAATCCGGGGCGCGACCGGCGACATGCCGTGCGGCAATGCCAGCGCGTCCAGAGTCGCGGCGAGGCGCTCGGCGATGGCGCGGGCGCCGCGCAGATCGGTTTCGGGCAACAGCACCACGAATTCCTCGCCACCATAGCGCGCCGCGAGGTCGGCCGGCCGCCCCACCGCGCCCGCCAGCGCCCGGCCCACCCGCCGCAGCACCTCATCCCCGGCCGGATGGCCGTAGGTGTCGTTGTAGCGCTTGAAGTGGTCCACATCCAGAAAGATCACCGCGATCGACTCCTGGCGGCGGCAGGCCAGCCCCCATTCGCGGGTGAGGGCTTCGTCGAAGTGGCGACGGTTGGCCAGCCCGGTCAGCGCGTCCTGCCGCGACAGCTGCTCGACCTCGGCGGCGTATTCGTCCAGCCGGTCTTTTTCCAGCGCCAGCAGCTGCGATTGCAGGAAGGTGACGCGGTCACGCGATTCCAGCAGGAAGGACAGCAGGATGCCGATGCCATTGGCCAGCCCGGCATAGGCCAGCAGGTAACCGATATCCAGCCACAGGCCCTGTGACCGCACGGCCGCGATCGCCAGCAGCACCGCCGCGAGGCAGGCCACGGCGGTGTGCCGCGTCACCAGTCCCGCCACGCCGTAGGTGACGACGGTGGCGAGAATCACCACATAGCTCATGAAGACATTGAAATAGGTTTCGGGAAACAGCGATGCCCCGTACAGCAGCACGCCGACCGCGCCGCCACTGCTGAACGAGGCGTATAAGCGATAAAAGCGTTCCCGGCCCGGCAGGTAGGGAATGCTCAGCACGAAGGCGAGCATCACGCCCTCCACGCCCAGCAGCCAGGCCATCGCCGCCAGGTTGCCGTCGCGATGGACCGGGTCGGAAAAGCGGCCCACCTGCCACCAGCCGAGCACGGCGGTGACCAGGTACATGACAATCGTGATCCACAGGCTGTCGCGCGACAGGCGCTGCGCGCGGTCGCGGACATGGGCGATAAAGCCCGCCTCCAGTTCCGGGCGGAAGCGTCGGAACTGCAGGTTGGAGGCCAGCAGCGACTGGATGTCCCGGATCCGGGATTCGCGGTCGGTGGCGGCGGTGGAGGTCATGACGGAGTCGGCCTGAAGGCAGGGAACGCTTCAGGCAGGTTAGCCGAGGCGGGCGGCCCCTGCAACGGGCCGCAATGCCGCCCGGTGAATCAGGCGGTTGTCCGGCCGGGACGGCGCACCGGCACCGCCAGCCGGGTGCGCCGCGCCAGTTCTTGCGGCGGCGCCGGTTGCGGGCGGGTGACGCGGTCGTGGCCGCGTTGCGCCGCCGGTCGCGCCAGCTCCCGCGCCAGCGCCGCGAAGGCGGTCTGGAAGGCGGCGCCGGTCCATTGCCCGAAGATGGTGTGGCCGCCTTCGTAGGCCTGTTCCTGGTATTCCTCGTGGGTGGTGACATAGCCCATGTAATCGTTGCAGTAGGTGCAGATCAGCACCTCTTGCACCCCGGCCGGCAGCAACGCCTCCCGCACCGCCTGCGCCACCCGCCGTCCGGCGGTGGTGGTGAATTCGCCCGGACAGCAGACCAGCGCCAGCGGTCCCAGCCGCACGATCTGCAGCGGCAGCACCGTCGGCACCATCGCGCTGTCGGTCATCGCGCCCAGGCGGGCCTGCCGCTTCATCTCCGCCACCAGCGGATCGGCAAAACCCGGCACCATCAATTTCGCGATCGGCTGGCCCAGCACCTGCTTGCGCCCGGCCTCCATCAGGATGTCCTTCGGCCCCTGCGCGGCGTACAGGCGCTGGTAGTAGGCGCGATCGGCGGCGCTTTGTCCGGCCGGATGCCCCAGCCGCTTCTGCTTCACCCAGCGCGCCACCCGTTTCGCCACCGCGCCCAGCGGCGGCGGCATGCCGGGCCCGTCGACGCGGGTGCCGGTGAAGAAGGCGACACCGTGGCAGGGGTCGCTGGTGAAGGCGTTGTCGCGACCATTGGCGAAGCGCGGGTCAGCCTTGAGCACGGTGAAGTCGATATAGGTCAGCACCGCGTCGAGGCCGCCGTCGACCGCCAGTTCGCCGCCAGCCGCGAGGATTTCCAGCGCCTGCGCACTCTGATAACGGCCGTTGCGCTCGGCGTAGGCATGTTCTGCCTCGCCCCGGATGGTGGCGCGGCGGGCGATGTCGCCGGGACCCTGATAGTACGGCGAGACATCGCCGGCGGTGGCCTGTGCGAACAGCGCCACCGGATCGCTGGCGCCATTGGCCGCCAGCTGCGCTTCCGCCGCCAGCGCGGCGTAGCCCTTGTTGTCGCCGGAGTAGCGGGTATTGGTGTTGCCGACGCAGGTGGCGTGCACGCCGAACAGCGACAGCAGCGCCTGCACCCGGCCTTCGCGACGGAAGGCCAGCACCTGCATGTCGCGGTCCAGCGCCAGATGGGTTTCGCGCTCGGTGCGCGGGGTGACATCGGGATTGCGGTTATAGGCCGCCAGCGAGCGATTCCACGCCACCGGCACCGGCTCGTCAAAACCGCCGCGCGCCAGTGTCAGTTCGGTCGGGGCGGCGCCTTGCCAGGCAGCGTTAACGGCGTCAACGGTGGCATTAACAATGGCTTCCACGTGCTCGGGCACGAAACCGGGGGTGACGACGTTGTACATGGCGTCGTGGCTGCAGCCGCCGGGTCCGGAGTGGGTGTGGGTGCAGGTCAGCACCAGCGCCTCCTCGTTGAAGGCATCGCCCAGCAGCGGCCGCAGGCGACGCACCACGCCGTCGCGCATGGCGTGGGTGATATAGCCGAGATCGAGCAGGACAAATATCAGGGCGTGGCCGCCCGCGTCCCGCAGGTACAGGGCGCGCGCGTACAGCGCCGTGGCCTGGCCCCAGGCGCGGTTGTGCCACATGCCATAACCCATCATGGCGTAACCCTGGGGATTGACCGTGATCTCGCGCTTGCTCCAGCCTGCTTCGTACATTGTTCACCCCTACCGATTTGGAGAATGGATCCGGCCTTGGCCTGGAGAAACCCGATGAATGATCAGCTTTCAATGTGGCAGCTGTGACCGCCCGCTGTCAATGCATGCGCCCGCCGTTCGGCGGATGGGCGTTGACAGTTTTTCCCAAAAGCTGATATTTAGTCAGCTATTGTCGGGGTTGCACAATTTTAAGTCAATATGGCGTGGCTTGACTGACGCCGGGAGAGGGGATGGACATTCGGATGGCGGGGGCCGGCGTGCTGCTGGCGGTATTGATGGCGGGGTCTCCAGTCCTCGCGTGGGCGGCCGATGATGATGGCGGCCTCGACGAGTTACAGACCCGCTTCGGCAGCGAATGGCGGCAGATCCGTCACGACGCCAAGCGCAACATCACCACCTGGATGCGCCAGGAGGATGGCAAGACCTTCCGCTCGTTCAAGGTGCAGGCCGAGCTGGAAGGCTCAATGGAGGCGGTGGCCCGGTTGATGCTGGATTTTGCCGGCTATGACAAGTGGTACTGGCAGGTGCTGGAGTCGAAGCTGCTGAAACAGGTGTCTCCCACCGAATACGTGGTCTACGTGGTGCATCGCGCGCCGGCGGGGTTGCCCGAGCGCGACGTGGTGCTGCGCGGCGTGGTGGTGCCGCAGACCCGCAGCCAGAAGATGCTGACGCTGAGAATTGTTGCCGATCCCGATTTTTTGCCGGTAAAACCGCCGCGGGTGCGCATGCCCGCGCAGGAGATCACCAGCCGTTTCCAGCCGCTGGACAACGGCAAGGTGCTGCTCGAAACCGAGGGCTATGTCGATCCGGGCGGCAAGGTGCCATTGTGGGCGGCCAATTTCGTGCAGCGCAGCGCGCCCTATGCCATCGTGGTGGCAATGCAGCGGCGCTTGCAGTCGGGAGACTATGATCAGGGCAAGCCGTTGCCCTTTCCGGTCTATGGCAGCGCGGACTACCGGCAGACGGTCAGCCGTTGACCGCTTCGCGGCGGATTGCCAGCGGTGTCAGGCCGGTCCGCCCGTCGGCGGCCTGTCGTCGGAATTCCAGCGGCGTCATGCCGGTTTCCTGACGGAACCAGCGCGAAAACGAGCTGCTGTTGCTGAAGCCCAGTTGCGCGGCGATGTCGTCCAGTCCGGATGCAGTTTGCAGCAGGTGCTTGTGCGCCAGTTCCGAGCGCAGCTCGTCGAGGATGGATTGGTAATGGCTGCCTTCGTCCAGCAAGCGCCGGTGCAGGTGGCGGGGACTGAGGTTGAGCGCCTCGGCGACCGCCTCGCGCGAGGGCGCGCCGCGCGCGATCAGCCGGCGAAGCGACTCCTTGACCCGGTCCGCCAGCCGGGGTTCGGCCCCCAGTTGCCGCACCAGCGCCCGCGCCTGCTGGCGCAGCGTTTCGAAGATGGCGGCGTCGCCGAAGGGCAGCGGCCGGCTGAGCGCCTGCGGATCGACCACCAGCGCCGACTGCCGTTGGTCAAAGATCACCGGGCAGGGAAAGGCCTGGGCATAGAGGGGATGTGGCACGCCCCCCGCGCAGACGGGGTCATGGCGCAGGCGCACCGCCAGCAGCGCTTCCGGCGCCTGGCGGTGGATCAGCTGCGCGCACAGCGCCAGGTAGCCTTCCTCGCTATGGCGGGAAAACGCCGCCGCCGGCGAGCGCACTTCCACGGTCCACAGCGCGGCGCCGGGCTCATGGCTGATGGACAGCTGGTGCAGGGTGGATACCAAGCGGTTGAATTCGGTCAGGGTCTGCTGCATGTCGATCAGCGTCGGGCAGCACTGCATCAGGTAGCCGACCACGCCCATCATCGCCGGGTCCATCGCCAGCACCACCCGCAGCGTCACCACCGGGTCTTGCCAGTAATCCAGAGAGCTCAGCAGCAGGCGTTCCAGCACGTCCTGGCGCACCCACCCGTCCGCGGGGTTGAGGTCGGCCTCGCTGACGCCCGCCCGCGCCATCAGCGGCTCGCGGCCGACGCCCAGCTTGTGGCCGAGCTGCATGACGTGGCGGATCACAAATGCCGAAACGACGCCCGTCGCGGTGGGGTCTTCCGGAGGCGCGGTTATTGTCATTGTTGGCGGCCCATATCCCTGAACGCGGCGATTTTAACGCGGAAGCGCGGCGTTCAGGCAACAATCCGACCGGTATTCCACGCGCGCGGCGACGAAAATCCGAGCAATGGCCGGATTTGTGACGCCGTTCGTCCTTTTTGGTGATTTGGCGATGAGCGGCGGTTATTTATGATTCACCCGTCTTGACAAGGGATGATTGGCCCTTGGGACCACAACAATAAAACAGTTCAGGGGAATCCACATGAAACGCGTCATGATCGCCGCCGCCATCGCCGCATTGAGTTTGTCCGCCGTCGAGGCGCAAGCCGCTTCCACCTATGCCAAGACCAAGTACCCGGTGGTGCTGGCCCACGGCATGTTCGGCTGGGACAAGATGCTGGGCGCGATTGATTACTGGTACCAGATTCCGACCGACATGCGCAGCAACGGCGCCACGGTCTACACCACGCAGGTGTCCGGTCTGGAAAGCTCGGAAGTGCGCGGTGAACAACTGCTGAAGCAGACGAAGGACATCCTCGCCATCAGCGGCGCCGCCAAGGTCAACCTGATCGGCCACAGCCACGGCGGCCATTCGGTGCGTTATGTGGCGGCGCAGATTCCGGCGCAGATCGCCTCGGTGACCACCATGGCCACTCCCGCCAAGGGCGCGCCGATGGCCGACCTGATCATCAACGGCGGCGACATCGGTGCCGTGGGCGCGAAAGTGCTGCAGGCCGCCGGCTCCCTGCTCAATTACTTCACCGGCGGCAGCACGCTGGGACTCGATGTCAACGCCAACAAGAGCCTGGCCTCGCTGAGCACCGCCGGTTCGGCGGCCTTCAACGCCAAGTTCCCGCAGGGCATTCCCACCACCGCCTGCGGCGAGGGCGCCTATCAGGTCAACGGCGTCAAGTACTACTCCTTTGGCGGCACCTCCAAGGGCACCAATTCATTCGATCCGCTGGACCTGATCATCAACGTGGTGACGCTGGCCTTCCCCAAGGGCGAGGCCAATGACGGCTTTGTCGGCCGCTGCAGCAGCCACGTCGGCCGGGTGGTGCGCGACAACTACGACATGAACCACATCGACTTCATGAACCACATGTTCGGCCTGCGCGCGCTGTCCACCGACCCCAAGGCGGTGTACCGCGAGCAGTTGAACCGCTTGAAGCTGGCGGGGATGTAAACCGCCGGGCGGCATCAGCCGGGCGCGCGTCCGGCGGCGTCGCGCACTTGCCGCAGCACCCGGCCCAGGGCCTCGCGCCCGAAGGGCTTGGAGATGTAGTAATCCACCCCCGCCGCATAGGCCAGTTCCCGCATGTCTTCCTCGGCATGGGCGGAAATGGCCGCGACCGGCGTGCGTCCGGCCGCTCCCGGCAGCGCGCGCAGGCGGCGGGTGGCTTCCAGGCCGTCCAGCACCGGCATTTCGCAATCCATGAAGATCACGTCGTAGCGTTCTCCGGCCTCCAATCGCGCCAGCACCTCCTGTCCATTGGCGCAGCCCGCCGCCTTCAGCCCGAAATACCGCTCCAGCATCCCCGTCAGCACCCGGCGGTTGATTTCGTTGTCCTCGGCGACCAGCACCCGCTGGGCCGTGGCGGCGGGCTCCGGGGTCGGGTGCCCGGCGGCGGCACCGCTGCCCGGCAAGGCGTCGCCCAGCGGCAGGGTCAGGATGAAGGTGGCGCCGGGACCGGGGCTGTCGGCCGCTTCCAGCCGGCCGCCCATCACCTCCGCCAGACTGCGCGAAATCGCCAGACCGAGGCCGGTGCCCTTGCCGTGCCGGTTGGCGACTTCCCCCTGTTCAAAAGGCTGGAACAGCCGTTCGCGCACATCCGGGTCCAGACCGATGCCGGTATCGCTGACGTTCACCTGCCAGGCGGCGGGTTCATCACCGGCCACCCCGGCATGGATCCGGATAGCGCCGCGCGGAGTGAATTTGAGGGCGTTGCCGGTCAGGTTGACCAGAATCTGCAGCACGCGCTCGGGGTCCTGGGTGATCGCGGCGGGCAGCGACGGGTCCACCGTGACCTGCAGGGACAAGCCGGCGGCGGCGGCGCGTTCGCGGAACTGGGTGCGCAGGCTGTCGAGCAGGGCGCGCGGATCGAAGGGGCGGGGCCGGACGGTCAGCTTTCCGGATTCGAGCTTGGCGTATTCCAGGATGTCGTTGACCAGATGCAGCAGCAACTGCCCGGACTGCTCGATCACGTCCAGGTATTCGCGCTGGCGCGGGCTGACCGGGGTCAGGCGCAGCAGTTCGGTCATGCCCAGCACGCCGTTCATCGGCGTGCGGATCTCGTGGCTGAGGCGGGCGAGGAAATCGGTGCGGGCGCGGATGCTGCCGCGCTCCTGCTGCAACTGGCGGATCGCCTCCAGCTTGTCGCGGGTGATGATGGCCTGCGCCATCTGGTCGGCGATTTCGGCGGCGAAGGAGACCTCATCCGCCAGCCAGGGGCGCTGCCCTTCGGTATGTTCACAGCAGACAATACCGACGATGCGGCCGTCGACGCGGATGGCGGCGTCGAGCATGGCGAAGATACCCATGGGTTCCAGATAGCTGTCGTGGAATTCGCGGGTGCGGGGGTCATGGCGGGCGTCACCGGCGTCAATGGCGCGGCCGCTCATCAGCGCCTTGAAGTACACCGGATAATCGCGGGCGGACAGCGTCAGCCCCTGGCGGTCCTCGCCGCTCAGGCGGTCATGGACGCTCAGTTGCGACAGGCCCGCGCCGTCCTCGGCCAGCATCCAGATCCCGGCGTGGCGGACGCGCAGGGTGTCGCAGACCAGCCGCGTCAGCAGCCGCGCATAGGCCTCCAGGTCGCCGCTGCCCTGCAAGGGGTGTTCGGCGGCCGCGACAATGGCGCGGTGCGTGGGCGACAACCGGTTTTCCGTGGGCGCGCCCTGAGTGGGGTGTTCGTGGGGTTCGGACATGATGGCTCCCTGACTGTCCGCGGTACATGCCGAACATCATAGCGGTTTTGCGGGGAAAGACCATGATCCAGGTGGGGATAGGGAAATCCGCCGGCGATCCGGCTATGATGAGGGCCACTTTTCCGGTTGCGAACCCCTTCCCCATGCGTCCATTGCCGTGGCTTGCCTTGATGCTGATCCCCGCCCGCTACGACCCCAAGCCCGAGGACCTGAAGCGCTACAACCCGCCGCG
>CAZPZK010000015.1:17720-19038 GCA_964591095.1 uncultured Moraxellaceae bacterium
GTTCAGGGCTCCTGGGTCAATCTGCGCGCCACGGCGGCCGCCGACGGCTCCGTCCAGGGCCAGCTGACGGTCAACACCCGCGTCCGCCTGTTGTCGCGGCAGGGTGACTGGTGCGAGGCGCGCGCCGAACAGCCCGCCGTGCAGGGCTTCCTCGCCTGCCGCCTGCTGGATGCGAAACCGGTGGCGCTGTTCGATGTGGACGGCAACCCCGCCCGCTACGACCCCAAGCCCGAGGATCTGAAGCGCTACAACCCGCCGCGCGCCTTCTGGATCTCGCCTTCGGTGGCGCGTTTCCTGCGCAGCGGCCAGTATTTTTGGGAGCGGATGTTGCCGGAGGCGCAGCAGTCCGCCGAGCGCAACGGTCAATGGGGGCCGGACGGTGAACGCCCCCTCGTGCCCATCCGCCGCTTCCCCGTTCCCGAATTCGAGGCCATGAAGGCCTTGCTGGCCAAGGGCATCCGCGTCAATCCCGCCGAGGTCGAGCTGACGACCTGGATGGAGCCGGACTGGATGAGCCGCTACGAGGAGGAAAAGACCCGCAACACGGTGGTGGATGCCGGATTTACCACCCGCTCCATGATCCGCAAGGGCTGGCTGAAGGGAGTCAAGCCCTCGTTTTTCCACGCCGGCGCTGATATTGCCTTCGACCACGCCGGGCCGGACCGGCTGGCGGCCCTGTCCGGCGACACCGTGCGGCTGCGGGTGTTGCGCGGGCCGGAGTACTACTACGATTACGATACGCAGGTGGTCGACGGCGCCTGGGATGTGGGCGAGGTGGCCGTGGACTTCGACCAGCCGCCGGTCTTCCATGCCGTCGGCAAGTCGGGACTGGTGCGCAAGGGCCTGCTGCCGTCGCGGCGGAGGGTGGTGAACCATGAGGATTCGCGCTGCATTACCGAGGGACCGCACGTGGTGCCCACGGATGTGCGGCCGCTGCCCGACACGCCCAAGGTCAGCGACCCGCTGGTGATGTTTTACCTGGCGAAGCCCCTGCCGTTGAACAAGGCGGGCGTCACCGTGCGGCAGGCTATGGTCACGGGTACGCCGCCCACCGATCCGGACGTTGCCCAATCCCCCGTGTCGCTGAAGACCGTGGGCTACGACATCGACCTGAACCAGGACCGGATTCCCGACCTGGCCGTGTGGCGCACCGAGTACTACGGCATGATCAGCGGCAACCTGCCGGTAGTGGCGATCTGGGCAAATTTGGGCGGGGTGTGGCGGCTGGTGTCATTCGCGGCCGAGCCGGACTGCACCTGAGCCGCCCGCGCCCAGCAGCGCCCCCAGGAACAGCGATTCGGCCAGCACCTCCCAGGCC
>CAZPZK010000016.1:0-19025 GCA_964591095.1 uncultured Moraxellaceae bacterium
GATCGACATAGCCGTCCGACTCCACCAGCACCCGGTCATCGGGCAAGGGCGTGAAACGAATCGTCATGTCCTCGGCGGGCATGCGCACCAGCGGCGGTTGTAACGGCATGTAATCGGGAACCGCCTTGACCCGCAACAGGACGAACGGCTGCTGGCGGGTTTGCGGCTCGACCACGGCATGCAGGATGACATCGCGATCCGGCATGCCATAGGGCGCGTTATGGACGAGGTGGAGATAATATTCGGTGGGGGAGACCTGCTCCAGCAGCCGGGACTCGCGCACGGACCAGTACCAGCGCGCATAGCTGTCAAAATCGAGCATCAGCCTGGCCAGGGTTTCCGGCGCCGCCGGAATCACCGCCTCCACCTTGAAGGAACGGAAACGCCGTCCCGGCTCCAGCCGGGCAAAGGTCCGGATGCTGCGGACACGATCCTCCTTCACCAATTGCCAGTCGGCGGTCATCGGCATTTGCAGCTCGCGCAGGTCGTCCTGCGCGTGTCCGGCGGCCGGCGGCAGCAGGGGCAGGAGGCATGCCAGCAGCAAGGCGGCCCGTGGTGGCGGGGCGGGTTTCTTCGCGGTCATTCCGAGGATCCAGGAACCGGCAAAAGGATAGCTTTGAACCTATCCGAGTTGGCGCCGGACTGCAACTGTCCTGCCGGTGGCATTAAGGTCAGCGCGAGGCGGACTGCTCGAAGTCACGGACGGCAAACGGGAGGGGTGTCGTGCTGTTCCGGTATTCATCGCGCAGCACCATGCGCTGGAAACCCATGATGACGGTGTAGGGGGCATTGCGCTGGATCAGGTTGGCATCCCAGGACGGCACCTTGCCGCCCGGATCGATAAAGCCCTCGGCCTCGATGCGCACCCGCTGATGCGGTAGGGGGGTAAAGCGTATCGTCATGTCCTCGGCCGGCATGCGCACCAGCTTGGGCACCTGCGGCAGATAGTCGGGAGTCGCCTTGACGCGCAGGATAACATAGTCCCGGTCACGGTCCTGCGGTTCCAGCATGGCGTGCAGGATGACATCGCGATTGGGCAGGCCGTAAGGCGCGCGGTGGACGAGATAGAGCAGGTACTCGGTTGGGGAAACCTGCTTCAGCTGCCGGGACTCCAGCACCTCCCAATACCATTTGTCATAGTTGGGGAAATCAAGGAGAACGCGGGCGATCGTTTCCATGCGCGCCTGCAGGATGCCCTCTACCTTGAAGGAACGGATGCTCTTGTTGTCCTCCAGCTTGGCATAGGTCCGGATCTGGCGCTGACGGTCATCCTTGATCAGTCGCCATTCATTGCCGAGACGCGACTGGACTTCCCGCCAGTCCTGATCGGCATGGGCCGCGCCACCCAGGGTCAGCAGCAGCAATCCAGAAGCCAGCAGTCCGCGAGCCGTCAGGTGTGGCATTTAGGGGGGATTCCAAGGCAATTCGATTTGTGGCGGATAATGAGAAAAATCTTGATCAATGTCATAGGGCTGCTGATCGGCGGCAGTATTTTCCCGACAGGTGGCATTGTTGTTTGTGCCCTCGTCCGTCAGACGAGGGCGCATGTCATCAGGGATTGTTGTTGACCGGGAACGGCAGCGGCGACTTGTCGCTGGTGTATTTTTCCTGCTGCATCTGGCGGCGCATGCCCAGCAGGGTGATATAGGGCGCATTGCGCGATACAAAGTTGATGGCCCAAGGCGCCATGCGTCCGCCCGGATCGACATAGCCTTCGTTGGTAATCAGCAACTTGCCGTTGGGCAGGGGGGTGAGCTTGGCCACCATGTCTTCCGCCAGCATGCGCACCAGCGGCGGCTTTTCGGGAATGAAGTCCGGCACGGCGGTGGTGCGGAGGGTGACATACGGCTTGGAGGGTGTCTGCGGTTCAAAGACCATGCGCAAGGCGATGTCGCGATCGGGAACGCCATAGGGAGAGTCATGGACAACATAGATGTAATATTCGGTGGGCGACACTTTCTTCAGCATCTTGTTGTCCAGCACATGCCAGGACCAGTCACGGTAATTGTCAAAGTCCAGCAGCACGCGCACCAGGTCATCCAGTTCACCGTCGAAGGTGGCTTCCACCTTGAAGGAGCGGAAGCGCTTGCCGTCTTCCTGTTTGACAAAGGTCTGCATGTTGTGGCGGCGGTCATTCTTGACCTGGACCCATTCGTTGCCGAGGCGGTCCTGTAACTCATCCAGATCATCCTTGGAGGCGAGGGCTGGCGAGGCGATCGCCAGCATGCCAGCGGGACAGTCAGTTTCTTCAGCCAGTTCTTCATGGCGCGGTTCCGGGATTTTTTTCTTCAGTGTTTCGTTTTTATGTGTGGGTTCCCTTAAAGCGTAGGCGCTGCGGCCAAAACCGCAAGCGCCCGGTCCGAAGACATCCGTGTCCTCAGTTGGCGTCGAATACCGGGAAGGGCAGTGGGGTCTTGGCCTTTGCGTATTCGTCCAGGCGGATCATGCGCTGCAGGCCGACCATGACGCTGTAGGGTGCGCTGCGCTGGATGAAATTGATGGCCCATGTCGGCACCTTGCCGCCCGGATCAATGTAGCCTTCGGCCTCGACCTGCACCTTGTTCCCGGACAGGGGGGTGAACTTGACGGTCATGTCTTCCGCCGGCATGCGCACCAGCGGCGGGCGCTGTTCCATGTAATCGGCGACGGCCTTCACGCGCAGCAGCAGGTAATTCTTGCCCTTGGCCTGGGGTTCGACGGTGGCGTGCAGGATGACATCGCGGTTGGGCAGTCCGCCGGGCGCGCGGTGCACCATGTACATGTAGTATTCGGTCGGGGAGACCCGGCGCAGCAGTTTGGAGCTGAGGACTTCCCAGTACCACTTGCCGTAGTTGTCGAAGTCCAGAAGGACGCGGGCGCCGGCTTCCGCCGTGCCTTCAAGTTCGGCCTCGACCTTGAAGGAGCGGTAGCGCTTGCCGTCTTCCTGCTTGGCAAAGGTCTTGATGTTGCGGAGTCGGTCATTCTTGACCTGGACCCACTCGTTGCCCAGCTTGCCCTGCAGTTCGTCGAGATCATCCTGTTCATCCGGGGCCGCGAGTGCCGCCGGAGCCACCGACAGGGAAAGGATTGATACCGCCAGCAAGGTCTGCAAAGTACGCCGCATAATGCCTCCACGGAGAATTGTTATTGTGATGCCGTTATTCGGGCGGGCATCTCCGGCTCCAGCTTAGCGTTCTTTTGCCGTCCGGTTTGTGATCGTTTTATAGAATGATGGAAACATTTTGACAAAATTGCGTTAACCGCCGGCGATGAATAGCGGTTTGGTCGGGGATATGACGCCACCCGTCCGAATGGCGTCATGGCTGGCAGGATCAGCGGCCGACCAGCGAGCGGGCGATGACCTCCTTCATGATTTCATTGGTGCCGCCGTAGATGCGCTGGATGCGGGCATCGACATAGGCGCGGGCCGCCGGATATTCCAGCATGTAGCCGTAGCCGCCGAACAGTTGCAGGCAGGCATCGGCAACGCGGCCCTGCATGTCGGTGCTGGCCATCTTGGCGGTGGCGGCCTGGGTGGCGTCCAGCTTGCCGTCCATGTACTGACGCACGCACTGGTCGACAAAGGCGCGGTTGACGGCGATGTCGGTATGGCAGGTCGCCAGGACGAAGCGGGTGTTCTGCAACTGGCTGATCGGCTTGCCAAAAGCCTTGCGTTCCTGGGTATAGGCGATGGTCGCGGCGAGCAGGCCTTCCGACGCGGCGACCGCGCAGGCCGACAGGTTCAGGCGTTCGCGCGGCAATTCATTCATCATGATGGCGAAACCGCGGCCTTCGCCGCCCAGCAGGCTGTCAGCGGGCAGGCGCACGTTGTCGAAGAATAGCTCCGAGGTGTCCTGGGCATGCAGGCCCATCTTCTCCAGGTTGCGGCCGCGCGCGCAGCCGGGCAGGCTCATGTCCACCAGGAACAGGCTGACACCCTTGGCGCCGGCGGCCGGGTCGGTCTTGGCGGCGACAATCACCATGCCCGCTTGCTGGCCGTTGGTGATGAAGGTCTTGGAGCCGTTCAGGATGTAATGGTCACCGTCGCGGACGGCGGACGTGCGAATGGCCTGCAGGTCGGAACCGGCGCCGGGTTCGGTCATGGCGATCGCCCCAACGACTTCACCGGAGGCCATCTTCGGCAGCCACTGCTGGCGCTGGGCGTCGTTGCCGATATGCAGCACGTAGGGGGCGACAATATCGGAATGCACGGAAAGGCCTGTTGCCAGCGAAGCGAAGTTGGCGCGCGAGGCTTCTTCCAGCACCACCATTGAATACAGGTAGGACACGCCCGAACCGCCCAGGTCTTCCGGTTGGTCCACGCACAGCAGGCCGTTTTCACCCATCTTCAGCCAGACGTCCTTGGGAATGATGCCGTCCTTTTCCCACTGGTCGTAATGGGGCTTGATTTCCTTGTCCAGGAAACGGCGAACCATGTCGCGGAATTGTTCAAGTTCGGAATTGTGGTCGGTCATGGTCGGGCCTCGTGAGCGCGTTGGGAAAGTGCCGGATTATTTCCAGGCGGTGAACAGGGCGGCCATGCCGTCCTGATGGATTTCATAACGGCTGAAGGCGGCGGCAAGCGCGGCCTCCAGCGCGGCTTGGGAGTCTTCCCGGTTGCCGAATATCCCCCGGTGGTTATAGAGCGCCATCACGCCGCGCGCCGCCGGGTTTTGCGGCACGCCCCGGCCGAGCAGCGTGGCGCCGAACAGCACGCCGCCGGGATTGAGTAAACCGGCAAGGTTGGCAAATGCCTGTTGCTTGCGGGCGGGCGGGCCGTGCAGGCAATGCCAGACATAGTTGAAGCCGATGGAGTCGAAGCCGGGCATCTTCGGCATGCTGTCGCCGAGAATGTCGGCAATGACTCCCGCCGGCTGCACGGAGGCCATGACGGCGGAAGCGGCTTCCAGCGTATTGGGGTTCAGGTCCATGAACACCAGTCGCGGCCGCAGTACCGGAAATCGCACCTGCTTCAGGAAAAAGCCGGTGCCGGCGCCAACCTCCAGATGATTGGCGGAGGTGTGCCGGGCGTAGAGCGCTTGCAATCGGGTGGTGGAGCAGTTCCAGAACCAGCGGTTCGAAACGCCATGCACCCAGAAATCGTAGAATTTCAGCGCTGTCTTGCTGTAGACGGCGGCTCCGCGGGTGGTGTCCGGCTGATGGGCTGAGGGTGGGGGCATGAAGGCTCCGGTCACAGCATGGTGGCTCTGGGGAACAGGGCCGGGAGAACGAATGTATAGGCGGGGCGCAAAAAAGGAAAGACTACGGCTGTATTGGAGACAGCCGTATGACAAAATCTGGCCCGAATTCACCAAAATGCCCGCCGGTTTGCCATGTTGTGTCAATGCCGGGCGTAATGATTTCAGTACAATAGTACTCACATTGGTATATCCGAGGTCCAAACCATGCCGACTTACAAGGCTCCCTTGCGCGACACCCGCTTCCTGATGAATGAAGTGTTTGACTTTCCCGCCCACTATGCCGGGCTGAGCAATGGCGGCGACGCCACGCCGGACATGGTCGATGCCATTCTCGGTGAATGCGGCCGCTTTTGTGAGGAAGTGCTGGCGCCGATCAACCTGTCCGGTGATCTGGAAGGCTGCACCTTTGAAAACGGCGAAGTCACCACGCCCAAGGGTTTCAAGGAAGCCTACGAGCAGTTCGTCGCGGGTGGCTGGCAAGGTCTGTCGCACCCCGCCGAATACGGCGGTCAGGGCATGCCGATGTCGCTGGGCCTGATCAAGTCGGAAATGATGGGCACCGCCAACTGGTCGTTTACCATGTATCCCGGCCTGTCGTTGGGTTGCATGAACACCATCATGCAACATGGCGATGACACCCAGAAGAACCTGTACATGCCGCCGCTGGTCGAAGGCCGCTGGACCGGCACCATGTGCCTGACCGAGCCGCAGTGCGGCACCGACCTGGGTCAGGTCAAGACCAAGGCCGAGCCGCAGGCCGATGGCAGTTTCAAGCTGACCGGCACCAAGATCTTCATCTCCGCCGGTGAACATGACCTGGCCGAGAACATCATCCACATCGTGCTGGCGCGCCTGCCCGATGCTCCCGCCGGCACCCGCGGCATCTCGCTGTTCATCGTGCCGAAGTTCCTGGTCAACGCCGACGGTTCGCTGGGCGAGCGCAACCCGGTGACCTGCGGATCGATCGAGCACAAGATGGGCATCCGCGCTTCCGCTACAGCCGTCCTGAACTTTGACGGCGCGGTCGGCTACATGATCGCCAAGCCCAACAAGGGCCTGGAAGCCATGTTCACCTTCATGAACACTGCCCGTATCGGTACTGCCGTGCAGGGCGTCGCCCATGCCGAACTGTCC
The DNA here is from genome assembly GCA_964591095.1 of uncultured Moraxellaceae bacterium. Lineage (GTDB taxonomy): Bacteria > Pseudomonadota > Gammaproteobacteria > Pseudomonadales > Moraxellaceae > Fluviicoccus. Next base: position 6,315 of record CAZPZK010000016.1, read on the forward strand.
TACCAGGGTTCGTTGCCGTATGCGCTGGAGCGCCGCTCCATGCGTTCGCTGTCGGGCAAGAAGGAGCCGGACAAGGTCGCCGACGCGCTGATCTGGCATCCGGATGTCCGTCGCATGCTGCTGACCCAGAAAGCCTTCGCCGAAGGCGGCCGCGCGATGATCTACTTCGCCGCGCAGTATGCCGACCACATGACCAACGGCATCATCGAGAACGACCAGAAGAAGTATGAATACTGGGACGACAAGCTGGGTTTCTTCACCCCGATCCTGAAAGGCTTCCTGACGGAAATGGGTCTGGAGTCGGCCAATCTGGGCATGCAGGTGTTCGGCGGCCACGGCTACATCAAGGAGCACGGCATGGAGCAGATCGCCCGTGACGCCCGCATTTCCACCCTGTATGAAGGCACCACCGGCATCCAGGCGCTGGACCTGCTCGGCCGCAAGGTGCTGCTGACCACGCGCGGCAAGTGCGTGCGCGACTTCACGGCGGATATCCTCAAGTTCTGCGGCCGTCATGCCCGCAACAAGAAGATGCGTCGTTATGTCTGGGACCTGACCAAGCTTTGTGCGCAGTGGAACTACCTGACCACGCGCATCATGCTTGCCGCCCGCAAGGAGCGCGACATGGTGGGCGCGGCCAGTGCTGATTTCCTGATGTACTCGGGTTATGTGACCATGGCCTATTTCTGGGCGCTGCAAGCGGCTGTGGCCCAGGAGAAGCTGGATAACGGCGGCGCCGAGCAGCCCGAGTTCTACCAGGCCAAGCTTCAGACCGCCGAGTTCTACTTCGAGCGTCTGTTGCCGCGCGCCCAGGCCCACGCCACCAGCATGCTGGCCCCGGTGAAGAGCCTGATGCAGATGGACAAGGAGCACTTCGCGTTCTTCTGATCGCGTTGCTGAAATGAAAAAGGGGAGCTTCGGCTCCCCTTTTTCATGTTCCCGACTTGCCGCTGTCAGGCGGCAGGAGGGCTGTCTTCCGTGCCCGGATTCGCCTCCGGGATGGTCTCGGCTTCCTGCGGAGGATAGTGCAGCCACTCGCCCAGCTTGTCCGCCGCCTCTTCCATGCCGATACCGCGCAAGGCGGAAAACAGCGAGATGGTCGCGGTCAGCCCCTGTTCCTTCAGTTTTCTGGCGACTTCCTGCACGGTGGTCATGGCCGGGCCGCGATTCAGCTTGTCGCACTTGGTGAGCAGGATATGCACGGGCAGCTTGCCCGCCTGCGCCCACTTCAGCATTTCCACATCGTAGTTCAGCATCGGATGGCGGATGTCCATCAGCAGCATCAGGCCGCGCAGGCTGTCGCGCTTCAGCAGGTAGTTCTGCAGTTCCTTTTGCCAGGCGATTTTCATGGCTTCGGGCACGGCGGCATAGCCGTAGCCGGGCAGGTCGACCAGACGGCGTTCCTCACCGTCCAGCCCGAAAAAGTTCAGCAATTGGGTGCGGCCGGGCGTCTTCGAGGCGCGCGCCAACTGCCGCTGGCGGGTCAGGGCGTTGATGGCGCTGGACTTGCCGGCGTTGGAGCGGCCGACAAAAGCCACTTCGTGGCCGATGCCCGGAGGACATGCCGACAGTCGGGGCGCGCTGGTCATGAACTGGGCCTTGGACAGCAGCACCAGCACCGGATGTTGTTCGGCCATGTTCAGTCGCCTTGGTTTGAAAGTCGGGCATTGTATAAGGGTATTACCGTCATGGCCAGTTACAGGTATAATCAGCGTAATTTTGGTTGGTCAATGGCGGATATCCGGGCGATAACCGGGTTGTCACCGCCTGTTTCGGGAGTCACGGTCATGTCCGTCAAGCCTGTCGCCCTGCTGTTGTTCGCCGGTCTGCTCGGCGCCGGGCCGGCTTGGGCCGATGCCATTGACGCCAAATACGCCAAGGCTTGCGCGACGTGCCACGGCACCGGCGCGCTGAACGCCCCGCGCACCGGCGACCGGGCGGCCTGGGCGCCGCGGCTGCAGCAGGGGATGCCGGTGCTGGTCGGCCATGTCAGGAACGGTTTCAGGAACATGCCGGCCAAGGGGCTGTGCAATGACTGTACCGATGCTGATTACGAAGCCCTGATCAAATTCATGTCTCAATAAACGTTTGGAACCCGCTATGAAGAAGTCTTTTGCTGCCCTCGTTGCCGTTCTGGCCGTTGGTCTGGCCCATGCCGGCCCCATGCCCAAGGGTGATGTCGCCGCCGGCCAGATGATGTCGGCCCAATGCGCCGCCTGTCATGGCGCCGATGGCAACAGCGCCGCCCCCACCTTTCCGCGCCTCGCCGGCCAGAGCGCTCCCTACCTCTACAAGCAGTTGATGGACTTCCGCGACGGTCGCCGCGCCAACGCCCTGATGGCGCCCATGGCCATGGGCAAGACCGATCAGGACCTGGCCAACCTGGCGGCCTACTTCTCCACCCAGAAGTCGGGTGTTAACCTGGCGGACCCCGCCAAGGTGGCCGCCGGTGAGCGTTTGTATCGCGGCGGCAACGCCAAGACCGGCGTGACACCTTGCGCCGGTTGTCATGGCCCCGCCGGTCGCGGCAATTCCCTGGCCGGTTTCCCCAAGCTGGGCGGCCAGCATGCCGATTACGTCAAGGCGCAGTTGATCGCCTTCCGCGCCGCCGGCCGCAATGACAGCGTCGATCCTTCGCAAAAGCGGATGAACGATGCGGCCAAGGCCGGTGAACCGGGCATCATGCAAATGGTTGCCGCCAAGCTCTCCGATACCGATATCGAATTGCTGGCCAACTACGTATCCGGCCTGCACTGAGCCGGTCCTGGCAAAAACGCCCCGTTTCCGGGGCGTTTTTGTTTGCAACAATTTCTGAACAGAGAGCACCTGCTGGCCCGCCGGGCTTTGGGCTATCCTCCGCTCAGCTACCCTTTCCCGATACCGGAGATATCATGAAGAAGATACTGGCGCTGATGACCTTGTGGCTGGCAATGCCCGTGCTGGCCCTGGCCGCCACGTTTGTCGAAGGCAAGGACTATCGCGTGCTGTCCAGTCCGGGGGCGGTGGAGAAACCCGGCCTCATCGAAGTGCGCGAGTTCTTCTGGTACGGATGCCCGCATTGCTTCCGCCTGGATCCGCATATTGAGACCTGGTTGAAGACCAAGCCCGCCGATGTCCGCTTTGTCCGCACACCCGCCGCGCTCAATCCGGTGTGGGAGGGCAGCGCCCGCGGCTTCTACTCGCTCGAAATCATGGGCGGCGGCCTGGTTGAAAAGACGCATGGTCCGCTGTTCCGCGCCATCCATGAAACTCCCGCCCGCATTTTTGATGAGAACAGCCTGGCGGCCTTCTATGCCCGGTATGGTGTCGATCAGGCCAAGTTCCACAGCCTGTTCAATTCCTTTGCCGTGACCGGCAAGGTGATGCAGTCCAAGACGCTGGCGCAGAAATTCCAGCTGGATGGCGTGCCCGCCGTGGTGGTGAATGGCAAGTATGTGGTTTCCGGCGAGGACCGCAAGGTGCTGGATGTCGTCAACTACCTGATCACCAAGGAGCGCAGCCGCAAATAGGCGGCCGCGTTTCACCCCCCTTGAAGCCCACCCCGCGTGGGCTTTTTTATGACCGGAGAAAGCGGATGAAGTTGATAGCCTCGCTGACCAGCCCGTTTGCCCGCAAGGTGCGTATCCTGCTGGCGGAGAAGGGCCTGCCCTATGAACTGGTGGTCGATGTTCCCTGGAATGCGGAAACGCAGGTGCCGGATTTCAACCCCTTGGGCAAGGTGCCCGTGCTGGTGCTGGATAACGGCGAAACCGTCTATGACTCGCGCGTGATTGCCGCCTGGCTGGAAAGCCTGAGCGGGCGGCCATTGATCCCCGCGGATGCGCATGAACGCTTGCGCGTGTTGCGTATGGAAGCGTTGGCGGACGGAGTATCCGATGCGGCGGCGGCGATTTTTGTGGAGCGGCGTCGCCCGCCCGCGCAGATCAGCGAGGACTGGATCAACCGGCAGCAGCAAAAAGTGGATCGCGGATTGGCGGCGTTGTCCGCGCTGCTGGCGGAGCAGTCCTGGTGCGTGGGCGGGGATTTCAGCCTGGCGGACGCGGCGGTGCTGAGCTGCCTCGGCTACCTGGACTTCCGGTTTCCGGATCTGGATTGGCGGGAACGGCATCCGAACCTGACGGCGCTGTCCGCGCGACTGGCGGAGCGGGACAGCATCCGCCTGACGCTGCCGGTGGCGTGATCACACATGGCAACGCCTCCCGAGGGAGGCATTGCATGCGGTTCAGAGCGAGCCGGTCGAGCCGGTGCGATCGAAACCGACTACGCCGCTGACGGGCGCCGTGCCGGCGCCGGTGTCAAACCGGTAGCTGATGCCCGCCACTTCGGCCGCCGGGCCGGCGATCAGACCGCTGGCCGAGCCTGTACAGGTCGAGCAACTGATGTCGTTGAGGCTGACCTGCAGGTTGGCGAAGCTCAGCCGGGCGTTGCTCAGATCCGTGGCGGTCTGGGTGGCGCTGCCCGCCAGATAGAAGTCCAGCGAGCCGCCCACCGGGGCAGTCATGTTGCCGCTGATGCTGAGGCTGGAGGCCCCGGTCTGGAAGTCGATGTTGAGCAGGCCGCCGGTCAGGGTGCCGGCGATCGTTTGGGATGGGGACGCTTGGTCTGCCTGGAACAACAGTGTTGGCGAGGTGCCGCCGACCATGACGTACTGCAGGTTGCCCAGCCCCTTGACACTGTCGATACCGGCGGGCGTGGTGGGGGTTCCGGCAAGGTAGTGCACGGTGCTGTTGGCAAGCCCCAGTGCGACCCCGTTGGGCAGATCATAATCAATGATGTTGACCCCATTGTTGCTGTCGCTGCTGATCCAGCGTCCCCAGCTCAGCGTATTGCGGTAGTGCTTGCTCTCGGTGACCGCCGGATCCGCCAGATCGCCAAACCGACCCAGTGTCACGGTGTTTTGCGACCCATCGGTATATTGCGCGGCAATCAGTGCCCCGGTGTTCTGGTTGAAGAAGACGTTGGCCGCCTCCACCGTTTTGGGCGCGTAGGTATTGGAGTTGGTCATGAACAACACGGATGAGCTGTGGGTCAGGTCGTCGGCCATCATGTCCGGGAACTGGGTCAGCGGGGTGGAGGCGCCCTGCAGGACGGCGACGCCACCCAGTGCCACGTCGATGCCAAGCTCAATTTGGTAGGCCGTGCCCAGCCGGTCGGCGTTGGCGCCCATGAAGGTGGCGGCCAGCTTGAAGTCGCAGCCGCTGGTGCAGCTATTGTCCTGACCGACACTGAAAGCGGTGATGGCGCCCAGTTCGAATTGCGGAATATTACCGGAGCTGAGACCCAGGGCCGACAGTTCGGAGGTGGTGGCGGTGTAGACCGTCTGGTTGGCGGCGCTGCCGGTGGTCAGCTTGAAATCGACGCCGACCCGCGATGTGGACAGGTCAAAGTCGACATTCAGTTTGTTGAGGGTGGCGCCCAGGTTGCGGCCGTCATTGAAGCGGGGCGTCGAGGCAAAAGCCGCGCCATTGAGCGTGGCCAGGGTGTAGCTGACGCGGGTGTTGCCATCGGGGACGATGCCGGTGTCAATGCCGATGACGTACGGCATGAAGCTGACGTTCTTGACCAAGGGTGGCACATCTCCTTCATAGAACACGGTGCCGCCGGTGATTTCCCCGATGCTGATCTGGTTGACCTTGTCCGTCATCAGATTGACGAAGCCGGCATCATTGCTGGTGAATAGCGGCGTCGAGGCGTTGCGGTCGGTCAGCGACAGCAGGCCGCCCTGGTTGGCGCCCGGTGTCTGCTCAAAATCCGCCATGACGTTGAACACCGCCATGTCGCCGTCGCCGTCAGCGACGGTGCTGGCCATGGTGTACATCGGGAAGATGTTGCTGCTGGCGCCGCTTTCGGTATCGGCCAGGCTGTCGCGGATGGGGAAGGGCAGGCCGTCCTGTTGCAGCAGGGCGACGCCCTGGATGCTGGAGCCCATCGCGCCGTGGATGATGTAGTTGCTGCCCAAGGCCTTGCCGGTCGGTCCGGTGGCGAAGGCAGCCAGTTGCGTGCGGCAGCCGTTGACGCAGGCGCTGTCCTGCTCGCTGTAGGCCAGGAGGCCGTTGAACAGCTCAAAGCCGTTGTTGCTCAGGTTGATGCTGAGGCCGCTGCCGGTCGCGGTATAGACCGTGCTGGTCCCGCTGTCGGCCGGGGTCATGGTGACCTGCATGTCGGTGACGTAGGCGGTGGCGTTGGCCAGATCCAGGCCCAGATTGAGCTTGTCCAGCGAGCCGTTGAGGGCGCCGCCCGCCGAGACGCGCGGAGTGGAGGCCGCCGTCAGGCTGTATTCGATATAGAAGTTGCCAGTGGGCATCGCGGCCTGGGAGCCGATGATGTAGGGCATGAACTGGTTGTCCGCCAGTGTTCGGCTGACCGAACCGCCCAGTATCAGGCCGCCGCCGGTCCATTCGCCAAAGCTGACACCGCCGCCGGTCCACAGGCTGGTTTGCACATTCACCTGTTTCGCGGCATTGGTCGAAGGTTGCGACACGATGGGAATGCCCTCGCTGCCGCTGAGGGTGGCCAATCCGCCCCGGGTATTGGCGCCGGTGTTGAACGTGGCGCTGCTGTCCATCGCCAACACGCTGCTGGTTTCGAAGGCCTCACGCAACATCGGGGTCGCGGCGGCATAGACCGGAGTCCCATCCACGGAGTCGCCCATGATGGGCGGAAACGGTTGTTCTTCGGGTGCGTCGGGCGGAAGGACTTCCGGCGCGATGTCACGGTTGGCGGCCATTTCAATGCGGTCGCCGCCCGCGCCGCCCAGTCCGTCACCGGGCGTGTTGCCATCGGGATCATCCGCCCGTCCGCCGGCGGTCATGCCTTCCGGGGCGGGGGCGGGCGCCTGGCCGTCGCGGGTCTGGAAGGTCTGGCCGACCCCGACATTGCTGCTGCCTGAGTCATTGCTGACGTTGACCAGGCCGTGATTGACGCTGACCAGCAGCAGGCCGTTGCGGTAGGTGCTGGCGTAGCCTGTGCCGCGGATGCCGATGGTCGCGACCGGCGTCTTGACCTTGTAGCTGGCGCGGTTGACTTTGCCGATCGCGCCGCTGACGGTACGCATGCTGCCCCGGACAAAGTTGAAGAGCAAACTGCCGCTTTCCGGCTGGGCCTTGGAGAAAGTGTAGTTGTCGACGCCAAACACCGTATCGGGCTGCAGGCTGAGGAAGCTGCCGTCGGTGAAGCGAATTTGCACGCGACCGTCGTTGGTCTCGATGCGTTCGCCACTGTTGATGAAGTCGCCGCGCGTGAGGATGCGCTTGCCGCCGGTGGGGCTGACCGCCGTGACGGCGCCGGTGACAAAATTGACGCGACCGGCGGTTTCGGCAATGGCGGCGCCGGACAGGGTCATCGCGACCAGGGCGGCCAGCAGGCCTTGCGGGCTGAGCAGCCGGGGTTGGGTATTCATGATGCTGTACTCCCTGTTACATGTCATAGCGCAGGTCGATGCTGACCAGATGCCGGTCATAGTCATAGAGCGCGGTGTTGGAGCTGTTCTGGGTGAAGGTATAGCCCGGTTGCAGCGTCAGGCCGGGCTTGAGCTTCCAGGCCAGGCCGAAGCCGATGTCCACCTGCTGGTCATCACGCACCGGGTTGCCGACCACCAGCAGTTGCCGCGTATCGTATTGCCGGGTTTCGTAGCTCAGCGAGCCGTTGAGGCGCAGCTGGCTGGACACGTTGAGCGTGCCCCCGGCGCGCACGCCGGTGAAGTCGTTGGAGAACTGGGTGGCGCTGGCGGCATTGCTGGTGGTGCTGTCATTGCCGGTATACAGGCTGGCATAGACCACCGGGCTGTAAGCCCCCTCGAAGGCCTGTGACCACGCGAGGCCGCCGGTGAGGCGGTCGGAGTCGCGGTTGGTCATCGCGTCATAGCGCAGCTGGTTCAGCTGCAGGAAAAAGGCCAGTTGTCCGGTCATGCCCAGGTCGCGCTGGTACTGGCCGCTGACGGCGGTGACATCGCGGTAGTCATCGCCATCCAGCCACATCTTCTGGGCCGTCAGCTTGCCGCTGATCTGGCCGGTGGCCAGGCGGTAACCGGCGCCAATATTGGCGTCCAGCGCGTGATAGCTCAGGTTGGACTCGTCCAGGTAATTGCGCAGGTTGACGCCGAGGTCACCAAAACTGGTCAGTTTGGGCGTGTTGCGGTAGGCAAAGGAGCCGCCCGCCGTGGCGCTGATGAAGCTGCTGTCGGCCGGTGCGGGCAGACCCGAGGCAGCGACGCCGAAGAAGGTGGGCAGTGCCGACAAGGCGGCGGCGGTGTCGCTGGCCGCATTGTTGGCGTTACTGTCGAAACCAGCCCCGCCCTGTAGATAGGCGGTGAATTGACGCTTTTCCTGCTTTTCGCGGGTGCTGACCGCGCCCAGGAACTGGTTGACCAAGGCTTGCACCTGCGGGGGCGGGTTATAGGCCTGAATGGTTTCCAGCTCGGCGCGGGCATTGACCGTTTCCCCCAGCGCCAGATGGGTGCGGGCCATCTGGACCCGGCACGGGCCGTTGGCCGGTTGCACGCTCAGGCAGCGCTCGAAGGCAAAAACCGCCTGGCTGGCGTCGCCGCTCTCGATCAGCGCCTGGCCCAGCAGGTAGTCGTAGTCGGGATTGCCGGCGCGGACCTCCTCCAGCGGGGCCAGCAAGGCAACGGCCTCCGCCGCCTTGTGCTGGGCCAGCAAGGCTTCCGCCTGCTTGAGGACGTCATCCGCCCACACCGGCGAAGCGGTCAGGAGGGTCAGGAGTGCCAGAGTTTTCAGTCGCATAATATCTTCCCTGCCTGGGTGGTTCTTATCGATTTTAATCATCATTGCACGAGTCGGCCATCCCTTAAACAAGGGGTCAGGCAATATTGGTGGTAAACCCGTTCTTCATACCCCTTTATAGCGTATCCGGGGCATTGCGCAACTCTTTCAGCAGGCAGGCCATGGCTTGCCCACGGTGGCTGATGCGATTTTTCAACGCCGGATCCAGTTCGGCGCTGCTGCAGTGCAGGTCCCGGACCAGAAACAGCGGGTCATAGCCAAATCCCCGCGCTCCTTGCGGTGACGGCAAGATTTCGCCTTCCCAGATCCCTTGGCAGATCAGCGGCAGCGGATCCTCGGGGTGCCGCACCAGGGCCAGCACGCAGACGAATCGCGCCGCGAGCGGGATGCCGGCGCTGCGAAAGGGCAGCAGGGCATCCAGCAGGCGGGCGTTGTTGGCATTGTCATCGGCGCCGGGTCCGGCGTAGCGCGCCGAATAGATGCCGGGCGCGCCATGCAGGACGTCCACGCACAATCCGGAGTCATCCGCGAGGGCGGGCAGGCCGGATGCCGCGGCGGCATGGCGGGCCTTGATCAGGGCGTTCTCGACAAACGTCAGTCCGGTTTCCTCGGCATCGCCGATGCCCAGTGTTTTCTGGCTGATCACTTCAATATGAAGGTCGTGGAGCAATGCCTGCAATTCCCGGAGTTTACCGGCGTTGCCGGTAGCGATGACCAGTTTGTTCATGGGTATTGGTTTCTTTGGGGCTTAGGGGGATTCTAGTGGAGTTTGACATCGGCAGGCGACCCGAAACAAGGAGGGGGTGCCTGTGGATAAGTCTGTGCATAACCGGGTGTTTTATCCAGAAACCCTATTTGTTGTGGATAACTTTGTGGATAAGGGGTGATCGGTGCGTTCTCGTGAGAGTTTCATGTGGTTGGGCCTGTTGTCGGTGATGGCGGCGGCCCTGGCCTTTCCCGCTCTGGAACTGGCCGACCGGGCATGGACGCCTGATCTGGCCATGACCCGGCTGCGCAGCCTGCTCTACCACGAAAGCCTGCTGATGCTGCCGTTACTGGCGCTGGCCCTGACCGGCCTGCGGCGGCGCTATTTTTCCCGGGGATTCGGACTGGTGCTGGCGATGCTGATGGTTGCCGGACTCTATGCGCGCTATGTGGAGCCCAACCTGCTGCTGGTGCGCCATACGGTGATTGAGACCGGGTATCCGCTAAAAGTGGCCTTGGTCAGCGACATGCATTACGGGTTGTTTTCGACGCCGGCACAAATGCGGCAGCTGGTGACGCGATTGAACGCTCTGGATGTCCGTGCCGTGCTCGTGGCGGGGGACTGGACCTACGAACCCGCGCGCGCCACGGATCTTGGGGAGTTGCTGGCGCCTTTCCGCGCATTGCGCCACCCGGTGTATTCGGTGCCGGGTAATCATGACGAGGAGCAGCCCGGTCCACCGTTGCAGGCCGCCTTGAGCCAGGCGTTGCGGCAAAACGGAATCATGACGCTGGAGGGTCGGGAGGTGGAGTTGGGGCCGGTGCGGCTGGTGGGGTTGGGCGATCTCTGGGCGGGCCATACGGGCGCGGAACGGCTGCCGGGAGTGGCGGCCGGCGGCAGGCCGCTGCTCCTGCTGGCGCATAATCCGGACCTGGTGGACGCATTGCCGGCCCTGCCCGCTCCCGTGCTGATGCTGGCGGGCCATACCCACGGCGGTCAGGTCAACCTGCCGCTGCTGACGGAGCGCATGCTGGCCGGGGTGACCCGTTCCGGTTACAAGCGCGGCCTGTATGCGCGGCCCAACGGCCAGGTCTTTGTCACCAGCGGCATCGGCATGATCGGCCTGCCGATCCGTTTTGCCATGCCGCCGGTGATTGATGTGCTGGAAATGCGCTAGGCACGGGTGTCAGCGGGTGACGCGGTAGATGGCCACTTCCCCGAACATGTTGGGGAACTTCTGCATCAGCAGGCTGCCCTGCTGGTCGCCGTCAACGGCGCGGCGATTGAGGATGGTGACATTTTTCTCGGCGCACAGCGCCTCGAAGTCGCGGAAGGTGCACAGGTGGATATTGGGCGTGTTGTACCAGGAGTAAGGCAGCGCGTCCGACACCGGCATCATGCCGCGCCAGAACAGGTAGCCCCGCGTCTTCCAGTGCGCGAAGTTGGGGAAGGTGATGATGGCCTGCTTCGCCACGCGCAGCATGTCCTCCAGCAGCTGATCCGGCTTTTCCACCGCCTGCAGCGCCTGGGTCATGATGACGCTGTCGAAGGTGGCGTCGCCCAGGTTGCCCAGCCCTTCATTCAGATTTTGCTGGATGACGTTGACACCGCGCCCGACACAGGCGCTGATCTTGTCCTCGTCGATTTCCAGTCCGTAGCCGTGCACGCCGAAATTGTCGCGCAGGTGCGCCAGCAGTTCGCCGTCGCCGCAGCCCAGGTCCAGCACCCGGCTGCCGGGCTGGATCCATTGTTCGGCCAGTCGCAGGTCAAGACGCATGGTTGGCCTCGGGTATCCGGTTGAGGAAATGTTTCAGCAGGGTGATGTAACGCGGGATCGGGAACAGGAAGGAGTCATGTCCTTGCGGCGCATCGATGTCGGCGTAGGAGACATCCTTGCGTTCGGCGATCAGGGCGTTGACGATTTCCTGCGAGCGCGACGGCGCAAAGCGCCAGTCGGTGGTGAAGGAAATCACCAGGAAACGGCAGGTGGCGCGGGCCAGCGCGGCGCGCAGGTTGTCGTTGTAATCGCGAGCCGGGTCGAAGTAATCCAGCGCCTTGGTCATCAGCAGGTAGGTGTTGGCGTCAAAGTAACGCGAGAAGGCTTCGCCCTGATAGCGCAGGTAGGACTCGACCTGGAATTCGACGTCGTAGCCGAAGGCGAATTGGCCGGTCTTGAGGTCGCGGCCGAACTTCTGCTTCATGGCGTCGTCGGAGAGGTAGGTGATGTGCCCGACCATGCGCGCCAGGATCAGGCCGCGCTTGGGCGAGGTGTCGTATTCGTAATAATGGCCGCCGTGAAAATCAGGGTCGGACAGGATGGCTTGCCGCGCGACTTCATTGAAGGCGATGTTCTGCGCCGACAGTTTGGGCGCGCTGGCGATGATGACGGCGTTTTTCAGCCGCTCCGGGTAGTCGACCGCCCACTGCATCACCTGCATGCCGCCCAGCGAGCCGCCGACGATGGCCGCCCAGCAGTCGATGCCGAGGTGGTCGGCCAGGCGCGCCTGCACCTTGACCCAGTCCTTGACGGTGACCAGCGGGAAATCGGGACCGTAGTTCTTTCCGGTGGCCGGGTTGATCGACGACGGGCCGGTGGAGCCGTGGCAGCCGCCCAGATTGTTGAGCGCCACCACAAAGAAGCGGTTGGTGTCGATGGCCTTGCCGGGCCCGATACAGGTGTCCCACCAGCCGGGCTTGCTGTCGTCCGGGTGGTGATAGCCGGCGGCATGGTGATGGCCGGACAGGGCGTGGCAGATCAGCAGGGCGTTGGACTTGCCAGCGTTGAGCGTGCCGTAGGTTTCATAGACAAGGTCGTAGCTCTCCAGCACGCGGGAGCACACCAGGGTCAGTGGTGTATCGACATGCAGGGTCTGTGGCGTAACCAGCCCGACCGAATCGGGGGGCAATGTCTGGGGCATCGGTATAAACCGGCAGGGAGCAAGGGGGATTCAAGTCTAAAGAGAGTGGGGAAGGGGTGCAAGCCGGACGCGCATGATCGGCGTCCAGCCACATCAGCGGCCAATCAGGCGAGGTTTAGCGCCGGCATGTAGGGAATGGTCAGGTCGTTTTTGTGTTCGAGATGGGATTCCAGCATGTCCAGCAAACCGACAAATTCCTTGGCGCGGGCCGGCTTTTTCAGCGAGAACACCGACTTCTTCATTTTTTCGGGGTCGGTACTGTAGCCCACGACCACCGACATCGGCTTGCCGGGTTCGGCATGCGGATAAACCGGCTTGGCGTCATCCAGGTCGACAAAAACCACAT
>CAZPZK010000017.1:0-18211 GCA_964591095.1 uncultured Moraxellaceae bacterium
CATCATGGGGCGTTCTGTTCAACCGCTCAACGTGACAGTGTTTTTACACAGTCTGCATTGGCGCCTTTTTTGTCGGGCGTCCCATGACCGGGGTTGACCAGTCAGTCGTTGACAAGCTTCGCGCCGCTTTGTCCCAGAACTATCCGCCAGATACCTATATCCAGATCAACCTGCTTTCCACGCCCCATATTCACGAAGTGATTGATGAGTACCATACGCCCAAAGTTAAACGAATCATGGGAAACCCCCAACTCACTGCCGGGCAGCGTGATGCCCTGCTGGCGTTGACCCGCCAACGTGCAGACTATCTGTTCAAGGGGCGACTGGAAGCACATATCCGCTCCGTCGGCGTTCCCTGCCGGCTGAACCGGCTGCTGATCAGCATCAAGATCCCTTCCTCGATCAAACCGACAGAAGACAATGTCGCCCAGGCCGAGGAGTACGCCATCAAACTTCAGGAAAGCCTGCGCTCCGCTGGCGTTCATGCCCGCCGTGCCTTGGCGGCCGACTACCTGAAGCAATGCCGTTCCATCTTCTATCCTTTTGCCCGTTTTGATGACGGTTATGATGGGGATGATGAGCTGCGCAACCAGATGCTCACCCCCGGCACGCTGATCAGCACGATGGACAGCCGCACGCTGAAAATCGACGAAACTTATTACAAGATGCTCAGCGTGAAGCGGCTGCCCAAGTCAACCTCGCTGGCCTTGATGAACCAACTGATCGGGGAACCGGGTGGGCTGAACAACCAGCTGACTTCACCTTATATGTTGTCGCTGACACTGCACTACCCCGACCAGATCAGCGGCCGGGGCACGGTTAAAAAAGAGCACGCCTGGATCAACCACCAAGCCACGGGCTTCACGATCAAGTTCTCCCCGCGCCTGGCCTTCAAGAAGAAAGGCTACGAATTGCTGTTCAATGAGCTGGAGACCGGCGGGGTACTGGCCAAGGCCACGCTCACCATGACGCTGATGGGCGAAGAACCGTCGCATCTCAATCGACTGGCGGCCCAGTTGGAGACTTTCTATGCCTCCTATGGGCTGGAAATGGTGACTGACTCCCAGATTCTGTGGCCGCTGCTCTGGAACAACCTGCCCTTGTTCCCCTCGCCCACTTCGACCATGAACCTTTGCCGGCAGCGGACACTGACCGTCAATCACGCGGTGCAGTTCCTGCCTCTCTTCAGTGACTGGACCGGGACGGCGGAGTCGCCGTGCCAGATGTTCACCACCCGCCGGGGGGAATTGTTCGGGCTCGACATCTTCAGAAGCCGCACCAACTACAACGGGCTGATTTTTGGCGGCTCAGGCGGCGGCAAGTCATTCCTGACCCAGTCGTTCATTCTTGACGAATTGGCGCAGGGCGCCAAGGTGTGGGTGGTGGATCAGGGGCGATCCTACGAGAAGTTGGCCAAGGCCATCGACGGCGAGTTCATCGCCTTTCATCACAACAGCCGGATATGTCTCAACCCATTCACTCATGTGGTCGACATCGACGATGAGGTGGAAATGCTGACCATTTTCCTGGAGAAAATGTCCGCTCCGCGCGAAGGCCTGGACGACTACCGCCGCGCGCGCCTCACCGAGGCCATCAAGGCGGTCTGGAGCAGCCGGGGCTGTGAGATGACCATTACCGATGTACAGGAGTACCTCTACGCCCAGAAGGAAGACCGGGTCCGGGACATTGCCGTTCAACTCTTCCCGTTCACGCGACAGGGGCAGTTCGGTTACTGGTTTGATGGCCGGAACAACCTGCGGTTTCAGAAGAATTTTGTTGTCCTGGAACTGGATGATCTGAAGCAGCAGGAGGTGCTGCAAAAAGTCGTCTTGATGTTGCTGGTATCCCGCATTCAGTACGAGATGTACAACCAGACCCGACTGGAACGGAAACTGGCCATCTTCGACGAGGCGAAGGAATACCTGGAAGATCCCATCACCGCCCGATTCCTGGCGGACGGCTACCGGCGTTTCCGAAAGTTGAACGGCTCCGCCTGGCTGGTCACCCAGTCTCTCAAGGATGTCGATGGCAGCCCCGGCATGAATGCGATTGTCAGCAACGCCGCCTTCAAGATCATCCTGCCGCAAGAGGCCTCCGAGGTGGAACGGCTGGCGGACAGCAAGCTGTTGCCGCTCGAACCCTACTCCCAGCGCCAGATGAAGTCGGTGCAGACCGTGCCCGGCCTCTATTCCGAGATCATGATCATGCAAGGCAGCGCCTGGGGCATTGTCCGACTGACCTTACCCCGCTATCTGCAAATCCTGTTCTCCACGCGAGGACTGGAACGAACGGCAATCTTCGAAGCGCTTCAACAGGGCGTATCGGTGGATCAGGCCATCCGCACCTTTATCAAAGAACACGGTTGACTCCATGACGACACCTACCAATCCCGCCGAGGCCGGCGGTCGGCCCCGTTTTGACCTCTGGATCGTGACCTGCAGCCTGTTGTTGATCGGCGCCGCCGGTTACGGACTTTACAAGTTCCGGATCGTGACGAATCCCTTCACCCCGAAAGTCGTCATTTTTGATGCCGAGAAACTGTTTACCGCCAAAGCCGCTCAGGTCGCCCACAGCCCTGTGGCGCGTCCGGAAACCATTCAGGCGGATGCCGCTGCGGTGATCGCCGGCATCAAGCAGGAACTCCGGCAGTATCAGGACCGTGGATTCATCGTACTCAATGCCAGTCAGGTGATGGCCTGGCCGGCGGCACAGGACATCACTCCCGACATCGCCCGAAACCTGCATATCACCTTGCCGGAGACGCCATGATCCTCACTGCCGTGCAATCCCGATGGATGAAATTGATCGAGGCGACCCGGGGAAAAGGACATCAGGTCGCTTGGGTAATTGTCGGCTACTTTGCGGCCATGCTCCTGGGCCGCGCAGCCTTCACTACCCTCACCGATCACTATCAGCTGGCTGTCGAGGTCGGGAAAAGCCCCTCCAACAATCACTATCTGTTCTTGCTCCGCAAGGAGTCCATCGACATTCACACCCTGAAACCGGGGGACTATGTTTCCTTCCACAGCGACCGGCTTGAGCCCTATATCACCCGTGATGCCGTCATCACCAAGCAAGTCCGCGGGCTGCCGGGTGATGAAATCCGGATTGCGCGGGACAAGCTCTATATCAACGGTTTGTTCTGTGGAAACCTGAACTTGCTGATGCGCCTGCAAAAGCCGTCCGGGGCATACGACCAGACCTATCGTGTTCCGGCCAATCATATCTTTGTGCTCGGCAGTCACCCCCGTTCCTATGACAGCCGCTACTGGGGAGTGCTGCATGTCCGTGAGGTCTTTGCCCGTGCCACGCCAATTCTCTTTTAAGTGGACGGCCGGCCTGCTGGCGCTTAGCCAGTGCGCGATGGCCGGAGACAGCCGGGGTTATTACGATACCAAGTCAGAGGGGTGGTTCTGGTATCAGGACCCCAAGGAAGCGGCGCAAGTGGCCCCGGTCCCGTCGCCGCCACCTGCCGTACCGCCAGTCTTTTCGACGACCTGGATGCGCGCCAATATGGACCGACTGCGCGATGAAGCCATTGATCACCCCACGGATGCCCAGGGCAATCCTTCGAAGGAAGTCATCGCCTACATGTATCTGCAACGGGTCGCCATGGACAAGGCCCAGAACTTTGCCAATGCGGCTGAACGAGCAGTGCAGGCTGATCCGCTGCTGGATGAAAACAACCGGATCCCTTTTGGCACGGCAGCCGCCGGACTCTTCAACCGAACACTGGATCAGGACAAGAAGGCTGCGCTGAATGCTTTGGCCCGGCAAACCGGGCTTTGGTTCATTTTTGATTCACGCTGTACTTTCTGCTCGGCGCAGTTTGAAGTGCTGCAGCGATTCACGCGCAAGCATCCCTTCCGGGTTCGCTACATCTCTCTCGACCATAAACCGCTGCCCGGCATGACAAGCTGGTCACCGGATCAGGGCCAGGCCAAATTGCTGCAACTGAAGATCACCCCGACCGTGGTCTTGATCCGCCCCCCCAACCACTTCTATGTCATCAGCCAAGGCCTGTCACCGGAAGAAACGCTGGCCCGGAAAATTCTGCTGGTCGCTGACAGCCAGAAATTGTTGCCGCCCGATCAGTTGAAGGCCGCCCGCCCCTATGACAAAGGGGTGCTGACGACGGATCAGCTGCAATCTTCTTCCCCCCGTCAGCTGAACCCGGACAGTCCGGATGCCTGGGTGGACTATCTGCAAAAGAATCTGCGCGGAGACTACTGATGCGCCTGCCCCCCAAATCCATGGCGATACTGACTGCCGCGATGCTACTGCTGAAAGGCGCGGCCCGCGCCGATAGCCTCGACAGCCTTCTCGACGGCATGTACGTCAACACCACGAACCCCAGTGTTTATCAGTCGCAGACGCGCGGCGGCATCGTCGGTGGCAGCATTGTCGCCCGTGCGCCGATCCGTTCGGTTAATTTGCTGAGCGTGGATCCTCCACGTGTCAACGCCGGCTGCGGCGGCATCGACATGTACATGGGCTCCTTCTCGTATATCAATTCCGACCAGATCGTCGCCACGCTGCGGGCGGTCGGGCAGAACGCGAAGGGGCTGCTGTTCCAGATGGCGCTGGAGGCCATCAACAGCTTCCTCGGTTCCAAGATCACGCATTTCATGGATGCCATGCAGAAGATGAACCAATCGCTGCGCAACACCTGTGAAATCGCCCAGAAGACCTTGTCCGTCACCAAGGATTTTTTCAACGACCCTAAGAAAACCGCTACTGAAGCCGGCAAGGCCATTGGCACCAACCTCGGTACGTTCGAGGACTCGGCCTCGGCCTGGTTCAATGAGTTCACCAAGCCGGATGCCGCCACCCAGATAGGCAATCCGTCCACGCTGTCTGCGGCGGCGCTCAAGGAAGCCAGCCAGAACCCGGCGATCGGCAACCTCGCCTGGCGGGCCTTCTTCCGCTCTGGCGCCGCCGACCGTATTGGCGACGCCAACTCACCGGTAACCGGCTTCAACGGCAGCAATAGCAACCGCAAGGTGATCGAGTTGCTGATGAACCTGACCGGGACACTGGTAGTCAGCACCTCGGAGGCTGCCAATCTGGGCAATGACGGCCAGCCGGTCTGCGGCGGAAAAAGCTCAGGTTCCGGCAATGTGTCCTGTACCCAGGATGCCAGGCCGGAAACCGCACGGCTGGTCAACCTCGACAATCTGATGAACCCGGACAGACTCGACATCAACGGCTGCGGCAGCGCCAACCTGGATCTGGAAACAGAACTGGGCTGTCAGGATATTGTCCGCAAGCCTATGTCCGGGCTGTTCGGCGGCACCGACCGGCTGGTCAACAAGATGCTCTTCGGTATCGACAAAGCCTCCATCTCGGAAGCTGAGATTGATGGGGCCACCGACGGTATCCTTTACCGGCTGACGCATAATCAGGCTCTCACCCAACCGCAGCTTAATTTCCTGAGCAATATCCATATCCCGCTGTTACGCTTTCTGGTGAAAGTGCAGCGTGACCCCGCAGCCGTCCGCAAGGTGGCGCAGGATTCGGCCCGCATCATCTCTCAAGACATGGCCATCCAGATGGCCAAGGCTATGATCACCGCAGCGGAAAGCGCCTGGAATGGAAAGGATGTGAAAGTGAACAAGCCTGAATTTGTGGACGGCAATCTGGAAAGCTTTAGACGGGAAATCATGCAAAAAGAGGGATCATTCACGGAGCGCGCCAATACGGTCATCGCCCTCAACACCTATACCACCGAGATATACCAAGGCTTGCCAACGGCCTCTTTCATCCGGACCTCCCCGCTTCGGGTCGGCGGCGGCCGCTGAATGACAACGCTCATTATTGCCGAAAAGCCCTCTGTGGCGCAGGGTTTGGCCAAACATCTGGGACAGGCACAACGTCATGAGGGCTACCTCAGCACCGGCCAGTACCTCATCACTTGGTGTTTCGGACACTTGATGGAGTTGGCCGAGCCCCATGTTTATGATGCCCGCTTCAAGAAGTGGAATGCCGCTGATCTACCGATCCTGCCGGAGCAGATCCGGGTGTTGCCGAAGGCGGATAAGGGCGCACGGGCGCAATTGAAGGTCATCGGCAATTTGCTGAAGGATGTTGATGCCGTCATTCATGCCGGAGACCCTGACCGCGAAGGTCAACTCCTGGTGGACTGGGTACTGCTTCACAGCAAGAACCGGAAACCGGTTCAACGGATCTGGCTGGCGGCGCAGGACAGCGCCTCTATCCAGAAGGCATTCCAGCAACTCAAGAGCAATCAGACTTACCTGCCTCTATTTCAGGCGGCGCAAACACGGGCAGTCGCAGACTGGCTGGTCGGGATAAATCTGTCACGCGCGTTTACGCTTGCCGCCCAGCAACAGGGCTATCAAGGCGTCGTCAGCATCGGACGGGTCCAGACACCCACACTGGCCCTGGTGGTGATGCGTGATCTGGATATCGAGGGCTTCGTCAGCAAAACCTACTATGTACCGATGATGCATGTCGGTGTGACAGACGGAAGTTTTTGGGCAACCTGGGTGGCCCCGGACAGCCTGAAGGAACGTTTTCCTGATGGCAGGATAACGGACAAAGGTTATGCGGAGTCACTCCTTCAACTTCCGGAGTTGGGCCGGATTTCTCTCTTGGACCAGCAACGCCTGCACACGGCACCACCCCTGCCCTACCGTTTGTCGCGGCTGCAAAAGGATGCCAGCGCCCAATTCGGCCTCAAGGCTGACGAGGTGTTGGCAATCTGCCAACGCCTGTATGAAAAGCACAAGCTGACTTCCTACCCGCGTACCGATTGCGATTACTTACCTGAGTCGCAACATGCCGAGGCCGCTTCGATCCTGAGTGCGTTGACATCCATTTATCCCGGTTTGTCAGTCCTGCTGCAGCAAGCCGATCCGGGATTGAAGTCGGCTGCCTGGAACGACAAAAAGGTGACGGCCCACCATGCCATCATTCCGGTTCGTGGAGACGGCGCCACTATCGCCAGCCTGAGCGACAAAGAACTGAAGGTTTATGACCTGATCGTGCGGACCTATGTGGCCCAGTTCTTTCCTCCCTATGAATATGAGAAAACGGTTGTAGAGGCCACTTTTTCCGCTGAGGTCTTCCGCGCCAGTGGCCACCGGCCATTGCTGCCCGGCTGGAAGGTGTTGTTTCCCCCAAAGGGGAAGGCCAAGGACAACTCCTCGGAAGAAGATTCGGACGGGGAAACGGTGTTACCGGCAATCGAGCTTGGTGAGTCCGCTCATAAACTGGCGATTGAGGCCCGCCAAAAGCAAACCTCACCTCCCAAGCCCTATACGGATGGGACGTTGATTGCCGATATGGAGAGTGTGCACCGGGTTGTCGCTGCCAAGACCAAGTCAGTGGACAACAAGTGGCTGAAGCTGTTGAAAGAAAATGCCGGTCTGGGAACCGAAGCCACGCGCGCACGGATCATTACCGTGCTCTTGGAAAGAGGTTTTCTAACACGTGCCGGTAAGAATCTGATTTCCACCGCTACCGGCCGCTCCTTGATTCAGGCGCTGCCGAAGGAAGTGAAAAGCCCTATCGCCACCGCGATGATGGAGCAGGAGTTGTCATCCATTGAAAAGGAAGGCCATGACAGCCAAATCTTTCTTCAGAAGCAGCGTGAGGCTCTGACGCGACTCGTCGCCTTAGCTGCCGAGACACCAATTATTTTGGATAAGCGGGACAATGACGGCTCGTCAACAGAACGACGCGGGAAAGGAAAGGCTGGAAAAACCACCAGCCGTTCACGGAAGTCGACAGCTGTAAACCCGGCCCGACCATCCAGTGTCGCCGAAGCGTCATCCGCTAAGTGTTGCCCAGCCTGCAGCAAGCCCATGCAATTGCGTCACCGAAAGTCTGACGGCCAGGCCTTCTGGGGCTGCTCCGGATTTCCAGGCTGCCGGAAAATCGAGAAGGCGGACTGATTTTGTGTGATCGAACCTTGTACATGTTTTGCGCCGGTCTTATCCTTCTCTCCCAACACATCCACCCGTTTCCTACTGAGCATCCGCCACATGAGCTATGACCTGAGCAGTCTGACCGTTGAAGAACTGCATGAACTGATTGAAGAAGCAAAATCGTACATCATTGCCAAGAAAGAGCAGGCCGTTCAGAAAGCCTATGTACAAATGGTTCAGTTGGCGACCGCGTTGGGCATGAGCGTGGAAGATGTGTTGGCGCGCGGTCGCAAGACTGCGCCCAAGACCAAGGAAGAAAAAGCGGTCAAGCGCGTTGCACCGAAGTATCGTAATCCGCTTAACGCTGATGAAACCTGGACAGGACGTGGCAAACCGCCGCGGTGGGTTCAGGAGAAGATTTCGCGGGGGATTACGCTGGAAGATATGCTGATCAAGTAAAGCACGAGGCCCGGAAAGGATATTCACCGGTCCGGGCTAACTCACCAACTGATAACCCCGCCTGACACGCAATTTCTCCTGCCTGTCCCGATATATCTGCGCTTCCTCCACACTGTTAAAACAAATTATCTGCCGATGCGGATGCTTGCCGCTGCCAATACGCCCCCATTCACAAGCTACTCTGGCAATGGCAAACAAATCGCATTCGAGCTTGATGGTATAAAAGCGGAAGCAATTACGGTCGGGTGCCGTCTTTTCCCAAACAGAGGTATTCATTTCGCTCAGGCCTCACACATGCGATTGTTTTTCACCCCACATCAATATCATAAAAATACGTTGTTATCATCTTTTTGATGATGGCAGTCACGCAAAATGGGATAGACACAAGCCCCCCCGCCCCATACACTTCCTGAAATACAAGAATCCACCCGTCCAAGGGCGACCACGCTGACATGAACCCCGAACTCAACCAACTCTCGGTGCCACAGCGCGACCGACTGGCTTTCCTGGAGCTGCTGCTAAGCTTCATGGGTGAGTTCCAGCGTCATGATCTCGTGACGCGCTTTGGTATCCAGTCGGCGGCCGCCACGCGAGACATCTCGTTGTACAAAAGCCTGCGCCCCGGCAATCTGGAGTACGACACGAGGGCAAAGACCTATCTGCTAGGTGATGACTTCAAGCCTTTATTCAATTTCCCCCCTGAACGCGTCCTGTCGTGGATCACCCAAAATTTTGGGGATGGCGAACCAGGCCAGTTGAAATCCTGGCTGGCGACCGACATCCCGTCACGGTTGACCCAACCGGCGCTGGACACCTTGTCCGTTGTCACACGCGCCATTCACCAAGGCTCTGTGCTGGCGATGCATTACCATTCCCTCAGCTCCGGCCTCACCCAGCGGGAAGTGGTTCCCTTCGCCCTGATCGACAACGGCCAGCGCTGGCATGTGCGTGCTTTTGACCGACAGCATCAGGATTTCCGGGACTTTGTTATCACCCGTATCCAGCAACCCCGGTTGCACAAGGACAGTCCGATTCACTCGCATGAACGCGGTGACCAGGACATCCAGTGGACCCGCATTGTCGAACTGGATCTGGTGCCCCACCCGGACCAGCCCCGCCCTGAAATTACCGAGCTGGACTACGGCATGACTGACGGCCACCTGCGGGTGCGGTTAAGGGCAGCGACCGCAGGCTATGTGTTGCGGTGCTGGAACGTGGACTGCTCACCTGACCACAGCCTCCACGGTCCAGAAATCCGGCTGTGGCTGAAAGACCCGCTGACACTCTATGGGGTCAAGAACGCCGTATTGGCGCCGGGCTATACCCTGCCCCACAGCCCGTCCGGGAGTTCGGCATGACGCTCTATCAGGCGGACCTCAGCGCCGGGTCACTGCTGCCCGCGGAAAGCCGCGTGCTGGCCAAGCTGTTGCTCTCTGGCGTGGACAAGGAAGGCTGGACCCGCGCCATCAAGGAAGACAACATTCTGCAAAAGAAGAGTCCCAGTTCCGCCGTGCGCCAGGCCCGGCTGATCCGCAACCGCCTGGAACTGCTGGATGAAGAAGGACTGACCCTGATTGCCCATGAAAGCGGTGAGTTGTTGCACCAGATGTTGCTGGTGGCCGCCATCCGCCATAGCCGCCTGTTGGGTGATTACCTGCTGGATGTCTATCAGGGCCGCTATAAGCGGCTGGAAGACCGCTTGAACGCCGCTGACTGGCCGACCTTTTTGCATGAGTGCGAACAGCGGGACGCTTTGGTGGCGGATTGGAGTGAAAGCACGCGGGCAAAATTGTTTCAGGTACTACTACTGATTCTGGCGCAGGCCCGCTACCTCGACTCCACCAAGAGCCGGCGGCTGACGCCTCCCCTGCTGCACCCCCGCGTACTGCGTTACCTGAAAGACCATCACGATACTTATACCCTGGAAGCCATGGACGTGAAGCGATGACCGAAACCAGCAGCCGCTACTTGTCGCTGGAGGAGCGACTGAACCTGATTCTGCCCCGCATCACCTCGAATGAGTTGCTGAACAACGAGGGGCTGGGCAATGAAATCGGCTTCCACATCTTCGACTATCCGGCGGACCGCGAAGAAACCGTGCGCGACTACATCGCCACTGTTCTTCAGCCTGCATTGGCCAAACATCCGGCCAAGCTGCGCTTCCAGACCGTCAACCTGTTCGAAACCGTTACCCGGCTGCTGGAAGAGCGTGGTCTGCTGGACAAGGCCATTGCCATGCAACAGAGCAAAGGTGACGAGGCGTTGTTGAAGGCCATCGGTCCGGTGCTGAAAGAGGACAAGCTGGCGGCCTATCTGGTGAGCCGCATTGAGGTCGATGCGCTGGATCTGGTGCTGCTGACCGGCATCGGGACGGCTTATCCGCTGGTGCGGCTGCATACCCTGTTGAACGGCCTGCATCCGCTGATGAAGCATACGCCGCTGGTGATCTTCTACCCCGGCCGTTACGACGGTGTCAGCCTGCGCCTGTTCGGACTGAATGCCGATCGCAGCGACGCCAGTGCCCCCTACTACCGGGCTTTCCAGCTGCTTAAATAATCCATAAAAATTTGAAAGAGGGAATTGCCTGTGCAAATCCGTGAATTGTTCGTCAAGAAAGTCGACCGGCCCATCAACGGGGTGATCAAGGCCGACCAGCGCGACCGCGAAAGTATCTGGCAGGAGCTGGATGAGTACGTGGTCACCAAACAGATCACCGAATATTTGCGCCGTTTCTTCGACGCCTATCTGGCCGGGTTCGACCGTCCCAATGACCCGGTGATTGCCTCGCACATGGGTGTCTGGGTCTCCGGCTTCTTCGGCTCCGGTAAATCGCACTTCATCAAAATCCTGTCCTACTTGCTGGAAAACATCCAGGCCGTTGACCCGGAGTTGGGCACCAAGAAGCCTGCCCTGACCTTTTTCGATGACGCCAAGGTCACCGACAGCATGCTGCGCGCCGACATCCAGCGCGTGGCGCAGCATACCGCCGATGTCATTCTCTTCAACATTGACGCCAAGGCTGACAGCAGTTCCAACCGCGATGTCATCCTGCAGGTCTTCCTGCGAGTGTTCAACGAGAAACTGGGTTTTTCGGGGGATGCGCCGCACATCGCCAACATGGAGCGCCATCTGGAAAAGTCAGGGTCATACGACGTTTTCAAGAAGGTGTTCAAGAACAACAACGGTGACACTTGGGAATCCCAGCGTGATGCGGTCGGCTTCCTGCGCGATGACGTGGTCAACGCCCTCTCGCAAGCCCTGGGGATGAGCGAGGAGTCCGCCGGCCAGTGGTTTGACAAGGCCGACGAGACCTTCAAGATCAACATCGAGTCCTTTGCCGAGCTGGTGCGTGACTACCTGAAGACCAAACCCGCCAATCACCGCGTCATTTTCCTGGCGGACGAAGTGGGTCAGTTCATTGGCGACAACACCCACCTGATGCTGAACCTGCAAACCATCACCGAGCAGCTGGGCACCGTCTGCAACGGCCGCGCCTGGATTGTGGTGACCAGCCAGGAAGACATCGACGCCGCCATTGGTGAGGCCAACAAGACCAAGAGCCAGGACTTCTCGAAGATTCAGGGGCGTTTCCACACCCGGCTGTCGCTGGCCAGTTCGAATACGGATGAAGTGATTGGCAAACGCCTGCTGGCTAAGACTGGCGCCGCTCACGACGAGCTGCGGGATGTCTTTATTGCCAAAGGCGACATCATCAACAACCAGTTGGCCTTCAGTTCGGAAGGCGTCACCCTGCCCGGCTACAAGGACGCGGCCGAGTACGTGAGCTATTACCCCTTCGCCCCCTATCAGTTCACGCTGTTGTCCAAGATTTTCGAGGCTATCCGCCGTCACGGCGCCACCGGCCGCCATTTGTCCAAGGGGGAACGGTCGCTGCTGGACGCCTTCCAGACCGCGGTGAAAGGTATTCTGGAGCAGGACATCAACCGGCTGGTGCCGGTCTATGACTTCTACCCCTCTATCGAGAGCTTTCTGGACAGCACGGTGCGGCATGCCATCGACAATGCCGAAAAACAGGTCGGCAGCCTGTTCGAGACCTTCGACATCAAGTTGCTGAAGGCGCTGTTCCTGATCAAGTACATTCCGGAAATGGTGAAGGGCAAGGTGGACAACCTGGCCACGCTTTGCGTCGAGGAAATTGATACCGACAAGCTGGTGCTGAAGCGCCGCATTCAGGACAGCCTGATGCGGCTGGAAAAGCAGAATCTGGTCAGTCGCAACGGGGACGACTGGATGTTCCTGACCAACGAAGAACAGGACATCGCCCGGGAAATCAGTCACGAGGTGGTCAGTTCGTCCGCCCTGTCGCAGACGCTGGCAGATCTGGTGTTCGAGGACGTCTGGAAGAGTCAGGTCAAGGTGCGCCACAAGAACAGCAAGGCGGACTATGAGTTCAACCGGTTGCTGGACGGCAAGCCCTACAAGGCCGCCCACCACGAGCTGTCGCTGGAGCTGATTACCGAACTGCACGACGAATACACCCTGTATACCGACGCCAAGTGCCGGCTGTACAGCGGCGGCAATCCCAACCGTATCCTGTTGCGGCTGGAGCAGGGAGAGCGGCTGTACGAAGAACTGCAGACCTACCTGAAGATCGAGCAATTCATCCAGAGCAAATACGACAACACCAGCCCGACCGGCAAGAAGATCCTGACCATCAAGAAAGACGAGAACCGCGATCGCAAAGAGCGTCTGCGCTTCCAGCTGGAACGCCTGATTGTGACGGCCGACCTGTACGCCTTGGGCGAACCGGTACAGGTGAAAGCCGCCGGGCCGCAGGCGGTGCTGGAAGAAGCCATCAACTATCTGGTGTCCAATACCTATACCAAGCTGACCTACCTAACACCGATTGCCAATGCCTTCGCTGAAATTGCGACGGTGCTGTCCACCAAGAGCAATCATTTGCTGGATCTGGGCAGCGCCAGTGTGGCCAACCCCTTGGCGCTGAAAGAAGTCAGTGAATACCTGAAGATCAAGGCGGGTCACAGCGCGGTGGTGCTGGAGGATGTGGTCAAGCACTTCAGCGGCAACGCTTACGGCTGGAAGCCGGAATGGGAAATCGTGCTGTTGGTGGCCCGGCTGTTCATGGCCGGTGAAATCACGCTGATGATGGACAGTTCGCCGCTGTCCCCCACGGCCGCCATTGAGCCGCTGACCAAGACCCAGAAGTTCAAGTTCGTCTCCATCCTGAAACGAAAGAAGACCGGCGCGCTGGAATTGGGCCAGGCCCGCACCCTGTTCAAGGACCTGTTTTCCAACCTGGCGCCGGAAGAGGAAGACCCGCTGGTTGCCGCCTACCGCAGCAAGCTGGACGGCTGGGACAAGGCGATGCTGACCTATGCCCCGCTGGCCGCGCAGCCGCACTACCCCGGTAAGACCGATATCGACGCCCTGCAAAGCCGCATCAAGAAGCAATTGGCCATTCAGGACAGCGCCGCCTTCATTGAAGCCCTGCTGAAACAGAAGGACGACTGGCGCGACTCTGAGGAAGAGCACCACGACCTGACCGGCTTCTATGACAAGGATAAGGGCCAGATCCACACCTGGCGACGTTTGCTGGCCGGTCTGAACGCCGTCAAGGACAACCGCGAGAAGCTGCTGGAGAACAGCAAGGCCGCAGGAGCTTTGCAGGAACTGGAGAAGATCCGCGACAACCCCCGGCCCTACGGCGTGATCAACCAGATTGAGCCGCTGCTGGCCACGGTGGACAGCGCCAACAATCAGTTGGTGAACGAGAAGCGCAGCCATGCCCTGGAACGGGTGGATGAACGTATTGCCACCGTCACCGCCGACCTCGACGAAATTGCCGCTGCACCCGTCCTGCGCAACAAGGCGCTGCTGGCGCTTCAGGCTTTGCGCGCCAAGGTGGAGGCCTGCACCAGCATCCCCACTATCTATTATTTGCAGAGCCAGGCGGCAGAGTTGATGGATGCTGCCCAGGTCATCATCCAGAAAGCGCACGAAGAACAAATCAAGGCCGCACCCAAGCCGCCGGAAACGCCCTATCCGGGCCCGGCTGGCGGCAACAAGCCTCCGGTTGTCAACGAACCCAAACCGCCGGTGCTGAAGCCTACCCGCACGGTGAAGGCGGCCAGTCTGTCAGTCGGCAAGAGTTATCTGGAGTCGGCGACGGATGTGGAAACGTATGTGCAGAAGCTGCGGGCTGAATTGCTGAAGGCGATTCAGGATGGGCAGCGGGTGCGGATTGAATAGCTGGCATTGTTAATCGCCATGATTAACCTATAATGACCCTTATAGGTAACCTTATTGCGCTTAATCACGGTTTAAGTCGCCAATTCAGGACACTAAAATGGCTGAACATAAATCACCTGCTGCGATTGCCGAAGACTTGGGTGAGCGACTCAAGCAAGCCCGGCTCAACGCCAACCTGACCCAGGCTGACGTGGCGGAACGGTCTGGCGTGTCGCGCAAGGTATTGATCAATGCCGAAAAGGGCAAAGTTCAGCTGGAGTCCCTGGTCGCGATCATGCTCAGCCTGAATCTGGGCCAGCATCTGGATGCCTTTTTGGCGGCTCCCGGCATCTCACCGCTGCAATTGGCCAAACTGCAAGGCAAGCAACGGCAACGGGCTTCCGGCCATGTCGTCAGCAAACCTGAGGAGACACCCGAATGGTGATGGAAGTCTTGATCGTCCATTACCATGATCATCATGTGGGCGCCGCCAGTTTTGACCCCGACACCGGCTTGGGTGCATTTGAATACACCCCGGCCTTTGTTAAAACCGGCATTGAGCTGTCACCGCTTAAAATGCCGCTCTCCCGCCAAATTTACACCTTTCCCGATCTGAATAACGATACCTTCAAGGGCTTGCCGGGGCTGATCGCCGATTCGCTGCCGGATGACTTTGGCAATGCCGTACTCAATGCCTGGGTGGCCGGCAAAGGCAAGCAGCCCGCCGACATTACCAAGAAACACCATGAACAATTCCAACCCGAAATCCTGCGCCCCGCAAGCCCGCCTTGACATGGCCTGTTCTTCCGTAGAATAAGACAGCATCAACCCTTTAGTGAGGTGCAGCATGAGTCCCCCCGCCCGCGATTACCTGGCTCAGTCCATGAGCGAGCAAGACTATCTCGACACCGAGCCCTACTCGGAGCTTAAACGGGAATACATTGACAGCTACATCTATGCCATGGCCGGAGCCAAGGCGGCCCACAACCGCATTGCCGGCAATGTCTTCCGGGAAATCGGCAATCACCTCAAAGGCCAACCTTGCCAGCCCTATATGTCGGACATGAAGGTCAAGGTGGGGAAGAACTACTTTTACCCGGACGTGGTGGTGGACTGCAGCGACCTGCCCGATAGCAGCGTGTTCACCGAAACGCCCACGCTGATTGTGGAGGTACTGTCGCGCTCCACGCGCCGCACGGATGAAACCACCAAGCGCACCGCCTACCGGCAATTGCCGACCCTGCAGGAATATGTGCTGATTGAGCAGGACTTTGTGCAGATCGAAATTATCCGGCGGCGCAGCGGCTGGCTGCCGGAACACTATTTTCTGGGCGATGACATTACTTTTGACGCCATCGGCCTGACGCTGACGGTGGAGGAAATCTATGACCGTGTGCAAAACGAGGATGTGACCGACTGGCTGGCCAAGAAAGCACGGGAAGCGGCGGAAGCCGCGGAAGCGGAAGTGCAAGTTCCCTCCCCCCTTGTGGGGGATGGTTAGGGGCGAAGTCGGGGTTTCAAGCAGCAACGCTGCTTGCCGACTGAGCGCCAGCGCGATGCAGCGCGCTGGCCGGAGAGGGGTGCGGAAAGCCGCCCAAACACTCCGGCAGTTCCGTAGCACAGGCCGCACCCCTCTCCCGGCGCTGCGCGCCACCCTCTCCCACAAGGGGAGAGGGAGTTAATAACAATTGAAATTTGAGACCCCGAACCATGAACAAATCCAACCTGAAATCCTACGCCCCGCAAGCCCGCCGTGACTTCATTGACATGGTGACCAGCCGCGCCGCACAACTGGGCATTGCCGGGCAGGACGGAGAGTTGAAGGTGGAGGACTGTCTGGTTCAGGGTGAGGTGATGGTGATTGCCGGGCAGGCTTTTCCGGCGAAGGTGGAACCGTTGCGCAAGCGGCTGCTGGAACGCATCCGCAAGCAGGGCTTTACCCAGACGATGGAGGCCATTGCCTACACCTGGTTCAACCGCTTTGCGGCGTTGCGCTACATGGAGCTGCATGACTATCTGGGGCATGGGCAGCGGGTGTTGTCCAGCGTCAGCGCCGGGGGCTTGCCGGATATTCTGACGCATGCACTGGAGCTGGCCGAGGCCGGGGAACTGCCGGGAATCAGCCGTGATCTGGTGGCGGAGTTGAAGCTGGCCAACAAGGAGGGTGAATTGTACAAGCGCCTACTGGTGGCCCAGTGCAACCGGCTGGCCACGGCCATGCCCTTTCTGTTTGAGAAGATTGACGATGACTCCGAGCTGTTGCTGCCGGATACGCTGCTACGCACCGATTCGGTGATCCGCAAGCTGGTGGACGGCATTCCCGAGGAGGATTGGGCGCAGGTGGAGGTGATTGGCTGGCTGTACCAGTTCTATATCAGCGAGAAAAAGGATCAGGTGATTGGCAAGGTGGTGAAGAGCGAGGACATTCCCGCCGCCACGCAGTTGTTTACGCCGAACTGGATTGTGAAGTATCTGGTGCAGAACAGCATTGGCCGTTTGTGGTTGATGGCGAATCCGCAGTCGGGTCTGGCGGCGCAGATGGCGTATTACATTCAGCCCGCCGAGCAGACGCCGGAGGTGCAGGCGCAGCTGGATGCGTTGATCAGGGTGCGGGTGGCGGAGGATGGGGAGGCGCTGAATCCGGAGTCGATTACGGTGTTGGATCCGGCGTGCGGGTCGGGGCACATTCTGGTGGAGGCTTATGATCTGCTGAAGGCGATCTATCTGGAGCGGGGGTATCGGGAGCGGGAGATTCCGCGTTTGATTCTGCGGAATAATCTGTTCGGGCTGGATATTGATGATCGGGCGGCGCAGTTGGCGGGGTTTGCGTTGTTGATGAAGGCGCGGGCGGATGATCGGCGGTTGTTTGAGGATACGCCGGCGCTGAATGTGTTGGCGATTCAGGATAGCCGGGGGGTGGATGAGGAGGCGATGGCCGAGGCGGTGATGCAGGCGGCGATTGCGCTGGAAGGCGGTGAGGTGTTGGGAACCCGTGATTTGTTTGGGGGCGGGGGTTTGGCGACTACGCATTCCAGTGGGTTGCAGGTGAAGGATGTCAGGGAGTTGATCCGGTTTTTTGCGGAGGGGAAGACGTTTGGGTCGTTGTTGATAGTGCCGGAGGGGTTGGCGGGGAAGCTGACCAAGATGGGGGAGTTGCTACAGGCGGTGATGGCGAGTGGGGATAGTTTGGCGAAGTCTTATGCTATGCAGGTTTGGGGGGATTTTTGGAAGCCGGCTTGGGTGTTGAGCAGGGTTTATGATGCAGTGGTGGCGAATCCGCCTTATATGGGTGGTAAGTATCTGACGCCTTTACTGAAAAGCTTCCTCAAGGCCAAATATGCAGGCTACGAAAAGGACTTGTTCTCGGCGTTCATGATCCGCGACCTGTCACTGGCCAAGCCATCGGGTCAGTTGGGTTTCATGTCCCCGTTTGTGTGGATGTTCATTTCATCTTACGAGGAATTGCGCACCCACTTCATCGACAACGCTACCCTGACCAGCTTGATTCAGTTGGAATATTCCGGCTTTGATGGTGCCACGGTTCCTATCTGCACCTTCACTCTGGGTAAGCAGCACTTAGCAGATTTTGTCGGCTCCTACATTCGCTTGTCGGACTTTCGTGGTGCCGATCAGCAAGGGCCAAAGACGCT
>CAZPZK010000018.1:0-17873 GCA_964591095.1 uncultured Moraxellaceae bacterium
CTGAGTCTCTGAGGGCGTCGTTGGCCCGTACCCTTACTTCCCGCAAATCACTTTGGCCAGATCGGCGCTGGCGGTGTTGGGAAAGATATCAATGAACTCCAGTTGGTCATCCGGTGTTGATGTCGTACGCACGGGCGCGCCGGCCATCGACAGGACCTCCTCGCGATTGGCCGAGGTCCGGGCCGCGCAGTCATAGACATCGGTGGTCCGGGCTTCGTCATACTTCTTGCCCAGGTCCTCGCTCACCTCCTTGAAACGGGCGCTGACCACCGCCTGCTTCATCGCCTTGCCATTGACGGTAACGGCCTTCACCGAATCGGCATCCAGTTTCCAGGTGTCGCCGTCACGCGTGGAAACCACGTTCCAGGTTTCGGCATGGCCGAGCAGGGGCAGGAAGGCGATCAGCGCCAGGGGGAGGATTTTCATGACCAGTATTCCTATGTGTCGGCAGAAGGATTGCCATTGATCATAGAACCGCCGGCCGCGCGGCGGAAGTGACTTTTGTCTCCGGATTCGTTATCAATAACATGATTGCCTTTAGCCTGTTGACGGGGGAATACCGTGCCGGACCTGTTTGGTTTTGATGCCTTCTCGCCCAGGGAAATCGCCGCGCGCGTCGAAAACGTCGGCGTCGCCAAGGCGCGCCTGCCGCTGCTGCCGATGTTGATGCTGGGTATCCTCGCCGGCGCCTTCATCGGGCTGGGTTCGCTGGGCTTTGTGCTGGTGAAGTCCGATGCGTCGCTGGGGTTTGCCTCGGTCCAGTTGCTGGGTGGCGCCGTTTTCTCGCTGGGACTTTTTTTGGTGCTGGTGGCGGGCGCGGAACTGTTTACCGGCAACAACCTGCTGGTGATGGCCTGGGCCGATGGCAAGATCAGCACCCGGGAACTGTTGCGCAATTGGCTGGTGGTCTGTACAGGCAATTTCCTTGGCGCGGCGGGACTGGCCGGGCTGGTATTCCTGTCGGGTCACGCCAGCCTCAACCAGGGCGCGATTGCCGAGCAATACCTGCGGATCGCGGCGGCCAAGGCCGCGCTGCCCCCGGAAACGGCTTTTTTTCGCGGGGTGCTGTGCAATGTCCTGGTGTGCATGGCGGTGTGGATGGCCTTTGCCGGACGCAGCGTGCTGGACAAGGCGGCGGCGGTCTTCCTGCCGGTCACGCTGTTCGTGGCGGCGGGCTTTGAGCACAGCATCGCCAATATGTATTTCTTTCCGATGGCGATGCTGCTGCAGGCCGCCGGCGCGGTGGATGCCGCACCGGCCATCACCCTCAGCGGCTTCCTCGGCAACCTGGGGCCGGTCATCCTCGGTAACCTGGTGGGCGGCAGCGTGCTGGTCGGCCTGGTCTATCATGTGATTTACCCGCACCAGCCTCCCGAAACACCACCGAAAGCCTAGCCATGCCGCTTCGGCAAGCTACAGGCAGCCGCTGCGCTTGACTTCCAGATAGCGGTTGACCAGCCCGATGGCCAGCTTCCCGGGTTCGGTGTCCAGCACCAATACCCCGGCATGGCGGAGCCGCAACAATTGCCGGCGGCGCAGGGCCAGGTAGTCCTCGGCGGCGGCCTGCAGGAAGGCGGCGTCAATATCCGCGGGCGGCTGCTCGTGCAACGCGGTAAACAACTGCTCGTGCAAGGTGGCCAGCAACACCAGATGCCGCTTTCCCAGCACGCGGCAGGCTTCCTGCAAATCGCGGCCGTCCTCATCCCGGACGTTGGTCAGGATCACCACCAGCGACCGCTTGCGCAGGCGGCCGGCAAGCTCCTGCACCGCGCGCAGGAAGTCCGGCGTACTGTCGGTCGGTTGCAGGTCAAAAATGCCGTTCATGACGGCATTGACGGCGGCCTTGCCCTTGGCGGGCGGCAGGAAGCGCTCGTGGCCGGCAAACGTCATCAGGCCGACGGCATCCCCCTGATGGCTGATGGCATGCGCCAGCAGCAGCACGGCGTTGAGCGTCTGGTCAAAATGCGACAGGCTGCCGTCCTGCGCCCGCATGCGAAAGCCGGTATCCAGCAAGAGCATGACCTGCTGGTCGCGCTCGTCCTGATATTCCCGCGATATCAACTTGCGCAGGCGCGAGGTGGCTTTCCAGTCCACCTGTCGCGGGGAATCCCCCAGCCGGTATTCGCGCAGTTGATGGAATTCCAGCCCTTCACCCCGTCGCGGACGCAGGCGAACGCCCAATTGCGACAAGCGGTTATCCGTGGCGAGCATGGCATAGCGCGACACTTCCGCAAAATTGGGATAAACCCGGAAAGGCGAGAGCAAGGGAATCCGCCGGGTTTGCCGCAGCAAGCCCAGCCGACCGGGCAGGCGGATTTCGCAGATTTCCAGCTGACGGTCACCGCGTTGCAGGCTGCGCGCCCGGTAGCGGACCCGCGTGAACTTCGCCGGAGCGAGCCGTATCCGTAACGGCAGCCCTTCCGACTCCATGCCCGGCGGCAGGTAATCCAGGATATCCAGCGGCAGGGGATGCCTGCCGGATGTGCTCAGTGTCAGCTCCACGGTCTGCCAAACCGCCAGGGGCCAGGCGGCGGGCAGTTCGCGCTGCAGGCGGGGCGAGGGGGTGACGGCCAGCATAAGCCATTCCGCCGCCAGCATGACGCCCAGCAGCAGCAAGAATCCCAGCCAGAATGGCCACAGGCTCGCCATCGCCGAGGCCGCGCCGCCGAGCAGTACCCAAAGGCCCAACAGCCCCAGCAATCGCCTGGTCGGTTGCATGTGATCAGCTGCGCGGCGCGGGGACGGACTGGAGGATGGACTGGATCACGTCATCGGCGTTGCGGCCTTCCATTTCCAGTTCCGGCGACAGCACCAGCCGGTGCCGCAAGGTGGGCGCGGCCAGGCGCTTGACGTCATCCGGGATGACAAAATCGCGTTCCTCCAGCAGCGCGGCGGCGCGGGCGGCGCGCAACAGGGCGATACCGCCGCGCGGTCCGGCGCCGACGGCGATGCCGGGCCAGTCCCGGGTCGTGCGCACCAGAAGCGCCGCGTAGTCGCGAATGGCGTTATCGATGCGGATCCGAGCCGTTTCCTGCTGGACCTGCTGCAGTTGCCCCGGCGACATCAGGGTTTGCAGGGCATCGATATCCAGCGTATCGCCGATCTTGCCTTCCGTCACCAGCGTCAGCAGGCGCTGCTCTTCCTGCAAGGTGGGATAGCCGATCACGACTTTCAGCAGGAAGCGGTCGAGCTGGGCTTCCGGCAGCGGGTAGGTGCCTTCCTGCTCAATGGGGTTCTGCGTGGCCATGACCATGAACGGCCGGGGTAAAGCATAGGCTTGTCCGTCAATGGTGACCTGGTATTCCTGCATCGCTTCCAGCAGGGCGGCCTGGGTCTTGGCGGGGGCGCGATTGATTTCGTCCGCCAGCACCAGATGGCTGAATACCGGGCCGCGACGGACATGGAACTGCTCGCTCTTGAGGTCATAGAGCGCATGGCCGGTGACATCGCTGGGCATCAGGTCGGGGGTGAACTGGATGCGGTTGAAACTGCCGCCAAAGGTGCGGGCGAGGGCGCGGACCAGCAGGGTCTTGCCCAGGCCGGGCACGCCTTCCACCAGCACATGCCCGCCCGCCAGCAAGGCGATCAGCACCTGTTCGATGATGTCCTGCTGCCCCACCAGCGCCTTGCCGATCTCAGCGCGCATCCGCTGGACAAGCTGCCCGGAACGGGGAGGAACGGCGTCTTCGGCGTCGGGGAACGCAGCGGACAGGGGAGGCAATTCACTCATGTCTGTTTCCTGAGTTGGTGAAGGACGCGCATGTCCTGGAGAAAGCGCGCAAGGTCGTGGTCGGGGGGCGTCAGCAACGCCCGTTGCAGCACCGGAACGGGCAGTCCGGTATGCCGCGCCAGTTCGTCGAGCAATGAGGTGTCATCCAGATGACGCCAGAGCGCATGCCGCCGGAAAAGATGCTGGAGCAAGCCCTGACGCGCCGCCTGGTAGAGGCGCGGCTGCTGGCCGGCATACCACAGGTAGCGCCCGGCCGCCTGGAGGTGCTCGCTGAGGCGGCGGCGCGGCTGGTCGGGTGACGGCAGCAACGGGCCGAAACGGGTATTGCCCCGCCACAGCAACGCCAGCGCCAGCACAGCCAGCGACAGCACCAGCGGCCGGGCATCGCGCCAGATCAGCGCCAGGATGCCGGGAAACTGGCCGTCATGGACGATCCATAGCGACTGGCCGGGCGCGGGACGATCCAGCAGCGCCCACAGCAAGGCGGCGTTGTCATGGCGTCCGATCTGGCGGTTTTCAAACAGCGCGGCGTCGCTGAGCACAATCAAAACGCCGCGCCCCAGGGAATAGCGGAGGACATGGACACCGCTGCTGTCCCGCCACGCGTCGACGGGACGTCCACCCGAAGACTCCAGGGTGAGGCCGGGAGAAAATCCGGTCTCCAGCCAGAAAGGTTCGTCGCCCAATTGCAAGCGCCGGTCACGACGGGGGTCGTCCTTGGTCATTTGGAAACGGCGCTGCGCGCCCAACGGCCCGAGCAGGGCGTCGCCGACTTTCTGGCTGGCGGGGGCGGGCGCGGTCAGGATCAGCCGGTTTCCCTGTTGCACCCAGTCACGCAGGCGGGCGGCGTCCCCCGGCGATATGCCGCCGTTGTAACGGGCCAGGAAGAGGGTGCCCGGACCGGCGGGCGGGCCGGAAAATTGCGGGCGGAATTCAACGCGCATGCCCTGCTTTTCCAGCAGGCGGCCGGCGGCCAGATAGGGGTTGCGGAGCGCCTCGGGACTCCAGTGCGGTTCGGAGGTTTCGGGGACCACCTCCACCAGCAGGGCCAGCGCCACGGCCAGCAGGCCCAGCGAAATGGCAAGGACTAGACCGGTGCGGGAGAACGTCATGGCCCGGTCCTCACGCGGAAATGCCGGTGGTAACTTTCCATCAGGCTGTCCGGACGGGCGGGAACCCGGCCCGCCCAGGCCATCGCCTGCCACGCCCGGGTAATGCCGGTGAAGGCCTCCACGATGTCCGGGTTATGGCGCTGCCGCACCAGCCGCAGGTTTTCGCCCTCGGTGGCGTTGTCGGGCAATTGCAGGGACAGCACGGCCCCGCGATACAGCAGGCTGAGCGCCGGCCGCGCCTGCCCCTGCTGCCAGTAAGCGGCGGCCGCCGCCAGGATGTCATCCGGCAGCGGGGCGCGAAAATCCATGTCTTCAAGGATGTCCGCCGCTCGCGGCGCGGCGGCCGGACGGCCGATCGTCCGGCCCTGCAGCAAGGGCAGCCACTTGTGACGATAATGCAGGGCGAGCACCAGGATGATCAGGGCCGCCAGCCACAGGCTGTGCCGGACCAGCGCGGCAAACACCCGGCTGGCGCTTTCGAGCCACCCCGGCGGACTGTTGTCCGGCGTCGCGGACTCCTTTTGGTTGAACCAGTCGTTCAGCCAGTCCTGCCGAAAGCGCAAACGTTGCTTCTCGTCGCGTTGCGCAAAGTCCGGCCCGTTCATCACCGTTTGCATCTGCCGGTGGATGGATGGCGCCCAGTCGGGGCGAACCGCGTTGCCGGCAATCGGGTTTTCCGCCGCGGCATCCCCCGCCAGCACCGGCGCCGCCAGCAGCAGCCCTAGTATCACCCCCGGCATGAGAGGCTTCATGGACGCGCTCCCGGTGCTTGCAGCCGGTCCGCCAGCTGACGGAAGGCGATTTCGATGTCCCAGGCTTCCAGATCGGTGCGCCGGTTGAGGTACAGCAGGAATCCCGCCGCCACGTAGCAAGGCTCCACCAGCGTGACGGCCAGGGCATAAAGGCCGATCAGCACGTCACGCTGCCACGCGCCCGCACCGGCATCCAGAAAGTCCGTCACCACGCGGGCATCGCTAAAGGCCGGCGCAAACCACGCCGCCAGGCTCATCAAGCCGAAGAAGACGCACATTTCCGCCATCATGAAAATCTGGATCAACCAGCGCGCGCGCGATGTCTGGTGGTAGCGGATCTGCAGGATGCGCGCCTGCAGCGCAGAACCCGAGAGTTCCTCCAGCAGCCGGACCGGCAGGACATAGGCCCGGCTGAGGCTGAGGCGGCGCAGGGTCAGCGCCCCCGGCAAGCCCTTGCCGAAAAAACCGGGCAGGGAGCGCAGCGACTGCCACGGCGTGGGCTCATCGCCAAAGACGCGGCGGCTCAGTTGCCAAAGCACCAGATAATCCAGCAGCGGCTTCAGCCACCACAGGACCAGCAAGGCCAGGCGGGAACCCGTGAGATGTTCCAGCACGATCATCGCGACCGTCAGCGGCAGCATCAGCCAG
The DNA here is from genome assembly GCA_964591095.1 of uncultured Moraxellaceae bacterium. Lineage (GTDB taxonomy): Bacteria > Pseudomonadota > Gammaproteobacteria > Pseudomonadales > Moraxellaceae > Fluviicoccus. The sequence goes on from CAZPZK010000018.1 coordinate 6,243, forward strand.
AGCCAGGCCTTGTAGAGACCGGCGCCCCCGGTTTGCCACAGCAGGACGCCCAGATCGGCGGCTTCGTAGGGATGGCGGGGCCTGACCGCGACTTTCAGTTGGTTAATGCGCATCTCGGCTCCGTCCGGCCATTAACAGCCAGATGCAGACCGCCAGCCAGGCGAGGCCGCCCACCGCATACTTCACGGCGGCGGGAATGGAGGTGCTGGAAGACCAGAAGCCTTCCACGGCGGCCGCGACCAGGAAGAGCAGCGCCGCGCCATAAACGAGGCGGATCGCCTCGCGGCCGCGCAGGATCAGCGCATCCCTGCGACGGCGCGGACCGGGCGCCGCCAGCGCCAGTCCCAGCAGCAGGCCGGCCATGCCGGACAGTACAATGGCGGTCAGCTCGAAGGCGCTGTGCGTCACCACGAAAGACAGGAAGTTTTCGTGATAGCCGATTCGGGTCAGGTGACCGGCGACGGCGCCAATGGCGATGGCATTGAACAGCAGGAAGAACAGGCTGCCAAGACCGGCAAAGATTCCCCCGGCGAAAGTCTGGAAGCCGATACCGGTATTGTGCTGGAGGTAGTAACCGAACATCATGAAGCGTGAATCATCGGGGCGGGCGCCCAGCAGGCTCTTGCCGGGGGCATACATGGCCTCGAAGTCACGGACATTGCCGGCGGGCATCACGCTGTAGATCAGTTCCGGCTGCAGCCAGATGGCGATGGCCATAGCCAGCATCGGCAGGTAGAAACACGCGGCCGCCAGCCAGAACAGACCGGCATGCCGTCTCACCAGCGCGGGAAAACCGGCGCTCAGGAATTCGAGAAAGGCAGGCCACAGGCCGCCCTGATGGCGGTACAACCGCTGTTGCCCGGCCAGCGCCAGATCATTGAGCTGCTCCACCAAGGCCAAGGGATAGTGACGGTCGCGCGCCAGCGCCAGATGGGCGCAAATTTCGCGGTAACGCGCGGGAAACTCGCCGCGATCGGGAGAATGGCGGTCTCGCAGCAGGTCGGCGAAGCGTTGCCAGTCGGCTTCGTGGCGACGGCTGAATTCCTGCGGCGTCATCGCTGGCCCGCCAGATAATTGGCCATGCCCAGCAAGCGTTGCCGGCCAGCCTCCCCGGTTTGCCCGGTCAGGGGCTGCAGCAGATCGGCCAGTTCCACCTGACGTTCGGGCGAAAGTTGTTGCAGCCGCTCGGCGAAGTTGATCAGGCTGCGTTGCTCCTCCGGGCTGAGACGGCAGGGCGGTTCGACCGGCGCATGGCCGGGAATGGGATGCGCGGCGGCAGGCTTTTGCCGCCAGACCACCACGGTGCCCGCCGCCAGGTCGCCAAGCCGCTGGAAACGGCCGCTGTACAGCATCGACAGCACGGCCAGGGCAAACAGGAAAGGCAGGAAGTCGGCAAAACGCAACAGGTTGCGGATCAATGACGCACGCCAACCCACCGGAAGGCCGCTGCTTTCCATCACCGCCAGTCCCATCAGCCGCTTGCCGGGGGTGGCTCCTTGCATATAGACCTCAAACAGCACCGGATACAGCCATTCCACCAGAAACAGGATGATCAGGAACAACCCGATCCCGACCATGCCCAAGCGTGAAAGCAGCATGCTGACCAGCAGCAGACAACCGCCACGGATCAGCAGGTCAATGGCAAAGGCGAGGGCGCGCGGGGTTATGCCCGCCAGATGCAGGCTCAGCCGCACGCCTTCCGGGGTTTCGACGATCAACAGGGAGTCCAGCATGGGCTTGGCGCGGTTCATGGCGTTTGGGCATGGTTAATGATCTGCTTGCAGGCAGGATAACCTGAACAGCCCCAAAATGCCTGCCCGTCTGACTTGCGCTGGCGTAAAACCATGGGCCGTTGGCAGGCCGGACAGGTTTGGGCGACGGACGAAGCGGCCACCGGGGCGGCGGTTTTGGCGGTTTTGGCCTTGGGGGCGGCGCGCTTGCGGGGCTTCGCTTCGGTCTTTGCCGCAACGGTTTTGCCGTTTGCCGCCGTCTTGGCAGTTCGGGGGCGGACCGGGGATTTGCGGGCGGCCGCAGCCTTTTCCGGATTGGCCAGCACCATGGGCGTTGCCGCCGCCAGCGCCACCAGCCGGGTCAGGTTTTCGTGCTGCTTCAGCAGGAAGGTGCCGCTGTCCGCGCCTTCCTTTTCAATGGCGGACAGTTCCTGTTCCATCATTGCCGTGGCAATGGGGCTTTTCACCTCCTTGGGCAGCGCCTGGATCAGCGCCCGTCCGGTGGGGGTGGAGATCAGCAGCTTGCCGTTGCGCATCAGAAAACCCCGGTCCAGCAGCACGGTGAGGATGCGCGCCCGCGTGGCTTCGGTGCCCAACCCAGCATTTTCCTTGAGCAGCTTCAGCCATTTGTTGTCGATGGCCTTGGTCTTGGCCGCCACCACGCGATGCACGCTTTCCATGTCGGCAATCAGCGTACCGTCGGTGTAGGCCTTGGGCGGGGTGGTTTGCTTCTCGCGGGCTTCGCTGCCCAGATTGTGCGCGGTTTCGTTGAGGACAATGGCGGGCAGGGTTTGTTCCGGTTCGGCCTCGTCACTGTCGGTTTTTTCCTTGGCGGCTTTGGCGGGGAAAACCGCCTTCCAGCCGGGAACCAGCGGACGCAGGCCGGTGGCGCGGAAGGTTTCGGCGGCAAACAGCGATTCCACCACCGTCTTTTCGTATTCGTAAGGCGGGAAGAACTGCGCCAGATACGTGCGGGCGATCAGGTCATAGACCTTGCGTTCCTTGTCACTGAGATCGGCCACGGTGGCGCCGTCGCCGCGCACGGGAATGATGGCGTGGTGGGCGGTGACCTTCTTGTCGTTCCAGGCGGACGATTTCAGGCCGGGATTGGCCTGCGGCAACAGCGCCTGCAAGCCGGGATGGATGACGACCAGCGCACTGAGGATGGCGGGCGCTTCGGCGTGCTGGGATTCCGGCAAATAGTCGCAGTCGGTGCGCGGGTAGGAGGTCAGCTTGTGTTTCTCGTACAGGCTTTGGCAGATGGCCAGCACTTCATCCGCCTTGAGGCCGAAGCGGGCGCTGGCGTCCTTTTGCAGGCGCGACAGGCGGTAGGGCAGCGGCGGCGCGGTGTGCAGGCGCTGCCGGTCCAGCAGGCTGATATGGCCGGTTTCCGGCAGCCGCAGGATGTTTTCGGCAAACTCCTTGTCGGTGATACGGCCGTCGGGATAACGGTCTTTCAGGGTGTCCGGCGCCACCCAGGCGGCCCAGAAGCTGCCGGCGGCGACACCCACGTGCAGCATGGGCACGTAGAAGGTCTTGCTGACGAAGTTCTCGATGTCCAGGTCGCGCATCACCACCAGCGCCAGCGTGGGGGTTTGCACCCGGCCGATGCTGACCACGCCCTGATAGCCGTGTTGCTGGGCGGCGAGGGTGAAAGCGCGGGAGAGGTTGATGCCCACCAGCCAGTCGGCAACAGCGCGGGTTTGCGCGGCCTGAAACAGCGGCTGGAAGGCCTGGTTGCTTTTCAGCTGGCGGAAGGCCTTGTGGATGGAGGCGCTGTCCTGCGCGGCCAGCCACAACCGTTCCACCGGTTTGCGGTTTTTGAGGTGCTGCAGCACCCAGTCCACCAGTAGCTGGCCTTCGCGGTCGGGGTCACCGGCGTGGATGACGCTGTCCACCTGCTTCAGCAGTTCGCGGATCACCTTGATTTGCTGGCGCGCGCCTTTGTCGGCCTTGGGTAATATCTGGATATCGCCGGGCAGGATGGGCAGGTCGGCGGCGCGCCATTTCTGGTAGCGTTCGTCATAGACTTGGGGTTCGGCCAGTTCCATGAGGTGTCCGAAGCACCAGGTGATGAGGTAGGGGCCGGTGCTGAGGTAGCCTTCCTGCCGCCGGGCGTTGCCGAAGTGTTTGGCGAGGCCTTGGGCGACGGAGGGTTTTTCGGCAATGATGAGGATGGTCATGCAGAGGCGGTCCATGCGTCAGGGGGTGGGGATTCTAGCATTCCTCACCCCCACCATCTCCGCCGCCACACTCACCGCAATCTCCTCCGGCGAATGACTGAAAATCGGCACCCCCATCGGCGCATGCAAAAAGGGCGGAGCAGGGCAGTTCTCCAGCAACTGCCGCACCTTGCTGCGACTGCCCAAAACCCCCAGATACCCCAAACGCTTGCCCGCCAAAGCCCGCAAAGCTACCCGATCCCGCTCGTGCGAATGGGTCATGATGGCCGCAAACACCGCATCGCCTTCCGGAATTTCCGCCCCGACTTCCTCATAACCGCAGACCCGTTTCTGATGCGCCTGCACATTCTGCAGAAAACTGGAAACCTCAGCGCGTTCCTCCAGCACCACCACCCGGAAATCCAGCCCGCGCAGCAGCGCCGATAACGCCAGACTGACATGACCGCCGCCCACCAGATACACCGTCACCCGTGGCCCGGACAAATGGCGGTAACACCAGTCCGTATCCGCCACCCACCCGGACTCCGTCACGCCGCCATCCAGCGCCCACCCCAGGGATGACATACGCCAGCCACAACGCCGACCCTCGGTCAGGGCGGTAATCAGGGTGCGGATATCCGCCAGATGCTCCGGCCGCAGCAGCGCCGTCACCACCGTCTGCTCGCCACCGCAAATCATGCCGGAACTGTCTTCCGCCTCCGGTCGATGACGGCGGGTCAGCCAAGACGGCGTGAAGCGTTCGGCCTGTAAATCCGCCATCACTTCCTTCATCAGTGCGGATTCGATCCGCCCACCGCCGATGGTGCCGGCCAGCGGGCCGGCCGCCGACATGACCATCAGCGCTCCGGTCTTGCCGGGCGAACTGCCGTGACTGTCAGCCACCGCCAGCAAGACACAACTGCGGCCCGCCGCCAGTTGCTCCCGAACGGCTTGCCAGAGCTCGATTTCAGCCAAACCACACCTCGCTCAATGCATAGTAGACCGCCATCAGCGCCGAGAACGCCGCGCTGGCGGTGACGCGCCAGCGAAAAGGCACGCGGTTCTGGATCAGGAAGTTGGCAGTCAGCGCCACCGGCAGGTTAACCGCGAAGGAAAGCAGCCCGGTGTGCAGCAGCGCCGGAGAAATCTCCGCGATCCGGCCGCTGAACAGGCGGATGAAAAGGGCGTGCCGGGCGATCCACAAGGGATTGAACCACAGCCAGGCCAGCACGGCGCGCAGCGCCTGCCGCCCCGGACTGAGCGGCGGCGGAAAACGCTGTTCCAGTCGGGCGAAGTACCAGCGGATTTCCGGCGCGTAAATCAATGCGCCCACCGTCAGCATGCCCAGGCTGCGCCACGGGTTGAACTGGCCGGTCAGCAGCGTGGCGGCCAGATCGCCGCCGCCATAGATCAGTCCGGCGCGCAGCCTCTCGGCTTTCACGATCCCTTACCCGCGTGCAGCCAGTTAAAGATGCGTTCCGGCGTCATCGGCGTGCGGTATTCCGGCGCGGCGTCTGGCCGCCAGGACTGCATGGCATCCTGCAAGGCAAATCAAGCCCCCAGACCGTAAACCAGCGGCGGTTCGCCCACCGCCTTGCTGTTCAGCACCCCGCCGGGGTGGCCGTCGTCTTCCAGCAGCACTATCTCCACCGGCGGGGCGGCGTTCAGGTCGGGAATCTTGTAGCAGGCGAGCGTGTCGGTCAGCAGCCGTCCGGATTCATCGTGACACAATTCCTCCGAGGTCATCCAGCCGATACCCTGAACCACCGCGCCCTCAATCTGGCCGAGGTCGGTTTGCAGGTCGAGGCTGCGACCGCCATCATGCACCACGCTGACCCGGTCAATCCGGCCTACGCCGCGCAGGATGTCGATGGTGCTTTCGAGCATCGCCACCCCGCACACGTGATAGGCGAAGGGGTGGCCGGTATGGGTTTCGCGGTCGAAGGACAGGCCGGGGGTGGCGTAATGCGCCAGCGCGGAAAGGCTGACGCGACGGGCATAGGCTTCGGCCACCAGCGCCTCCCAGGTCATCGCGCGAGCGGAGCCGGGCAGGGTAGCCGTGCCGTCCGTCAGCACCACCTCACCCGCTTCCCCCCCCAGGAGGGCCGCCGCCACGGCCAACAGGCCGCGACGGATGATCAGGCAGGCCTGCCGCGCCGCTTCGCCGTTCAGGTCCGCGCCGGTGCTGGCCGCCGTCGGCGAGACATTGGCGACCCGGGTGGTGCTGGTCGCCTCGATGTGAACCCGGCTTTCCGGCACGCCCAGCGCGCGCGCCGCCACCCGGCGGATCTTGTCGTGAACGCCCTGACCCATGTCGACCGCGCCGGTGGTAATGCTGACCGAACCGTCCTGATAGACATGCGCCAGCGCTTCGGCCTGATTCAACAGCGTGGCGGTAAAGCCGATGCCGAAGCAGACCGGTATAACGGCCAGTCCCCGGCGGAAACGGCCATTCCCGGCATTGGCGGCTGCCTGTTGCTGACGCCGCGCCGCCGGATCAAAGCGCTCCTCCAACTGCCGCCAGCACTCCCGAAGGCGGACCTGCGGCAGCCGCATGCCATAGGGCAGGGTATCGCCATCCTGCAACAGGTTGAGACGTTGCAAGGACTCCGGCGTGCAGCCTCGCTGACGGGCGGCCTCGCGGATGGCGGACTCGATGACAAACATCGCTTGCGGCGCACCAAAGCCGCGGAACGCGGTGTTGGAAGGCAGGTTGGTGCGGCAACTGGCGGCGGTGACGCGCACGTTCGGCAGGAAATAAGCGTTGGTGGCATGGAACAGCGAGCGTTCCAGAATGGCTATCGACAGGTCGGTGCTGCAACCGGCGTTCTGGTAGAGAAAAGCGTCATACGCCAGAAAACGGCCGTCGGCATCCAGACCCAGACGATAATCGGCGGAATAGGGGTGGCGTTTGCCGGTGATGCGCATGTCCTCGCGTCGATCCAGCCGGATAAATACCGGACGCTGCGTCCGGACCGCCGCCATCGCCGCCAGACAGGCCCACAATGTGGCCTGATCTTCCTTGCCGCCGAATCCGCCACCCAGACGGACCACCTCGACTTCCACCAAATGCATCGGTAGCTTGCAGACAGCAGCCACGGCTTTCTGCACCACGCTGGGCGACTGGGTGGCGGAATGGACATACAGGCCGCCGTCATCGCGCGGCACGGCCAGCGCGCACTGGGTCTCCATGTAGACGTGCTCCGCCGAGCCGATATCAACACGGCCACTGACGACCGTGGCGCATTGTTCCCAGACGGCATCGACATCCCCCTTCAGGAAGGTGCGCGGCGGCTGCAGCAAGGCCCCGGCCCGACAGGCTTCACGGGCGTCAAAAACGGCGGGCAGGGGATTCCAGTCCGCCGCAACCGCCTGCGCGCCGCGCCAGGCGGCATCGGAATTCACGCCCAGCACCAGCGCATAGGGTTGGCCGACACAATGAACTTCCGAAACCGCCAGCAACGGTTCGTCGTGCACCACGTTGCCGATGTCATTGAAGCCGGGAATGTCGTCGGCGGTGAGGACGCACTCGACCCCGGGCTCTTCCAGCGCCTCCGCGCATTCAATCCGGGTAAAACCGGCATGCGCATGCGGGGAAACCGCCACCATGGCGTGCAGCGTCCCGGCGGGCAACGGCAGGTCCGCCGTGAAACGGGCGGTCCCGGTCACCAGCGGTTCACGATGTTCCGCCTTCATGCCAGACACTCCTGCAACGACAGCGCCGGAAACAGCACCGTCAGATGCGCCAGCAACAGATGTTTCAGCAATTGCCGCTTGTAGGCCGCCGAGCCGCGCGCATCATCAACGGGAGCGATATCGGCATCCACGCGCGCCAGCGCCTCGCGCACCGTCTGAATACTGACCGACCGGCCGCTGAGATAGTCGGAAACCCCGTGCAGCAGGCGCGGAACCGGCGCAACGCCGCCCGCGCTAAGCCGGATGCGGCCAAAATGGCCCGGCTTGCCTTCGGCCGCCGTCATCGCCGTATTCACGGTAGCGATGTCATCCAGCTCGCGTTTGGCGATCTTTTCGAAATGCAGGCGGGTTGCACCTCCGGCATTGCGGGGCAGCCGGATCGTGGTCAGGACTTCATGCGCCTTCAATTCCGTCTGGTGATACGCCTTGAAGAAATAAGGCAAGGGCAGCCAGCGACGGCTGTCTCCCGACGACAGTTCGACTTCCGCCGCCATAGCCAGCAGCAGCACCGCCAGATCCGCTACAGGCGAGGCGTTCACCAAATTGCCGCCAACCGTGGCCATGGCCCGCACCGAGGGCGAGCCAAAGCGTTGCAGATAATGCGCCAGCGACGGCCAGTCGGAGGCCACTTCGGCGCTATGCTGCAACTCGTCAATGGTGACCGCCGCGCCCAGCAACAACTCATCGTCGTTGACCTGGATCTGGCGCAGGGAAGGCACCCGGTGCAGGGCGCAGCGGGTCTTGAGTTCCGCGTCGCGCGGGCGGTTGACCATCCAGTCGGTGCCGCCGCCCAGATACTGAAGGCCGGAATCGGCATCTCCCACCGCCTGTTCGAACAGATGCGCCACCGGCAGCGGCGGCAGGTGCGCGGCCGCCGCCACGACCCCGGCAGGAATCAGGCCGCGGGTCACGATCTCATCCAGAGTGTGCGGACGGCAGTCAAATTGCGTCGCCAGCGATTCGCAGGCGCGGCGGATGCCGCCATAACCGGTGCAACGGCAGAGGTTTCCGGCCGCCGCCCCAGTCAATTCCCGGCCATTCAACAGGGCGCCGGTCAGGGCAATCACCAGCCCCGGCGTGCAATAACCGCATTGAACCGCACCCTGATCCAGCAAGGCCTGCTGCACCGGCGTCAGCGTCTCTCCGGCAAGCCCCTCCGGCGTGATGACATGGCAGCCCTCGGCCTGACCGATCGTCAGCAGGCAACTGTTCAGGGCGCGGTATTTGACCGAGGCATCCGCCGGAGAAAACTCACCGACCAGCACCAGGCAACTGCCGCAATCGCCGGTGCCGCAACCCGGCTTCGCCGCCGTCAAACCGGCTTCTTGACGCAGGAAATCCAGCAGCGGCGTGGCCGGATCGACCAGGGATGCGCATGTTTTACTGTTTATAATTAATGACATACGACATCCGTAAAATCGAAATTCCGGCCATCGAACAACCCCTTGTCGCTCAGCTTCAGCTCGGGAATGACCAGCAGCGCCATGAAGGACAGCGTCATGAACGGCGCACGCAGTCCGCAACCCAAACGTGTGCGGGCCTTATGGGTCAACGCCGAATAATGCGCGGCCACGGCATCACCGTCGCCGTCACTCATCAGACCCGCCAGTGGCAACGATAACAGATCGGTGCTGCCGCCATCCGTCAACGCCAGTCCGCCACCGGCCTGGATTACCGTATTGATCGCCTGCGACAAGCTGTCCGCATCGCAGCCGACCGCCACAATATTGTGGGAATCATGCGCCACGCTGGACGCCAGCGCGCCGGATTTCAGAGCGAAACCTCGAATCAACGCCAACGCGGGTGGAGCAGGGTGGTAGCGATTAACCACGGCCAGCAGGAGCACATCGTTTTCGACATCCGGCATGACCGTGCCATCAACCACATTCAGAGGCAATTGCATCGATTTTGTCACCAACTGGCCGTCTTCGGCGCCGATCACCCGGCAAGTCACCGTTCCGGCGTCCTGGCCGGCGGGTATGCGCAGTTGCGGCGGCGTTACCGGCTGCGCGGCAAAACGGTTTACCGGGCGGCAGGGATACGGCTGCAAGCGGGTTTCGCGGTTCTCCGCCGCCAGCACGCCGTCCAGCCAGGTGGAAATGACGTTGAATCCCTGCAAGTCCTCCACCAAAGCAGCATTCATGGCGTCGCCGACACGCATTTCGCCAATGTTCAGCGGGTAGAAACGGCGCGGAACCAGACACGCGGCCAGCAACACGTCAAAGACATCATGGCCGTGCGCCACGGCGCGCCGGGCCAATGCGTTGATGTGGCCTTGAGAGAGATCGTCGGGATGTCGGTCGTCGCTGCACAGCATGATGCGGCCGGGATAACGGCTGATCAGCGGATGCAACGCCTCGAAATTACGCGCGGCCGAACCTTCGCGAATCAGGATGGCCATGCCGTTGGCCAGCTTTTCCTCGGCCTCGGCCAGCGAGGCGCATTCGTGGTCGGTGCCGATACCGGCCGCCGCATAGCGGGCCGCATCCGCGCCGGTCAGCCCCGGGGCATGGCCATCCACGGGTCGGTGACGGCTTCGGGCGGCGGCAATCTTCGCCATCAAATGCGGCTCGGCCGCCAACACGCCCGGAAAATTCATGACCTCCGACAGATAACCCACACCCGGCGTATCCAGCAGCGTCTCGACCTCATGGGCTTCCAGCACGGCGCCGGCAGTTTCGAACGGCGTGGCCGGAACGCAGCTGGGCGCGCCCAAAAGCACATGAAAGGGCGTCTGCCTGACGTTTTCCAGCATCCACAAGACACCCTCATTACCGAGGATATTGGCGATTTCATGCGGATCGGACACGGTAGCCACGGTTCCGTGGCGCACCGCCAGCCGTGCGAATTCAGCAGGCGGCAGCAGGCTGCTTTCCAGATGGATGTGGGCATCAACAAAGCCGGGAATCAGGTAAGGCCGTACAGGATCTTCCGGACCCAGCGGGCGGATGGCGGTGATGACGCCGTTTTGCCAGCACACCTCGGCAACACCGATCTCGCGTCTGTCGATATCCACCACGTTTGCGGTCAGGTTGCCGTTGTTGTCTGTCATCACAGGTCTCGGTGAATGGCTATGTATCTCATGATTGTAATACCCGCACAAAGGCTATTGCCATGGATTACGGCGTTGGCGCCGTCATGGCCTGAAGAATGGGGCGCAATTTACGATGTAATATTAATTACGTAACCGTAATGCGTAATTTTCAATAGACAACCCCGTGTAGATCGCCTTCTGAATCGCTGTAATAGCAATCTTTAACATAATATAGATTATGCGACATTTGATTCGCGGTCCTGGGGAGGCTGCTGATGCAGTAGATCGGCGCGCTAATCATCGGCATGATCAATTCACCTTGATCCTTCCGCCATGCACGAGCATTACTGTCTGGCGCGACTATTCGACTGGTGGAATATTGCCAAGGGAACATTGCGCGGCGTGGCCGGGATCGCGGTACCGCCCCTGCGCCCAAATGCCAGAATTACCACATCAACGCCACCGCCTTTACCACTGCAAACACCAGCATCCCTTCCGCCAGCCCCAGCCGGTCCGCCGACCGCCGCGTCACCCGTGACAGCATGCACACCCCGCCCAGATCCAACCGCACCAGCACCTGCGAGTCGTCCCGGTCGGCGCTGATATCCACCACCCGCGCCTGCAAGCAATTCTGGATGCTGCTCTCCCGCACCGGCTGCAGGGCAATACTCACATCCCGCGCCAGGATCCGCACCCGCGTCTGGCTGCCGGGCGGCTGGGCGCACAGCGCCACCGTCAGCAAACCACCCGGCACCGAGACCTGACTCAGCCGGTAATGGGTGTCATGCGATACAACCGTCGCTTCCATCACCGCGCTCGCGTCGTTCAGGTGAGCCAACGGTAACTCCGGACGGGTCAGCAACTCATTCAGTCTTCCGGCCGCCCACACCCGCCCCGCGTCCAGCAATACCAGATGATCGGCCAGCCGCGCCATTTCCTCCGGCGCATGCGTCACATAGACCACCGGCAAATCCAGCGTCAGGCGCAGGCGTTCCAGATACGGCAGTAT
>CAZPZK010000019.1:0-17851 GCA_964591095.1 uncultured Moraxellaceae bacterium
GCGTCCAGGTGGTTGGTCGGTTCGTCCAGCAGCAGCATGTCGGGCTTGGACAGCAGCAGGCGGCACAGGGCCACGCGGCGGCGCTCACCGCCGGACAGCTTGGTGACGTCGGCATCCCATTCCGGCAGGCGCAGCGCGTCGGCGGCCTGTTCCAGCTGGTTGTCGAGGTTGTGGGCGTCCCAGGCCTGGATGATGCCTTCCAGCTTTTCCTGTTCGGCGGCCAGCTTGTCGAAGTCGGCGTCTTCCATGGCGTATTCGGCGAACACTTCGTCCAGGCGCTTCAGGGCGTCCAGTGCTTCGCGCACGCCGTCTTCCACGTTGCCGCGCACGTCCTTGTTGGGGTCGAGTTGCGGTTCCTGTTCCAGATAGCCGATCTTGATGCCGGTCTGGGCGCGGGCTTCGCCCTGGAAGTCCTTGTCAACGCCGGCCATGATGCGCAGCAGAGTCGATTTGCCGGCGCCGTTCAGGCCGAGCACGCCGATCTTGGCGCCGGGGAAGAAGGAAAGGGAGATGTCCTTGAGGATTTCACGTTTCGGCGGCACGAGCTTGGAAACGCGGTTCATCGTGTAGATGTATTGCGCCATGGGGAATACGACCTGTGGTGGTGCGGAAAAATGGCGCACAGTATAACGCTAACCGTTGCAAAACCGCAGTTTTCCGGCGGGAATCGCCGCTGTCGCGACATGTTTGCTTACAGTCCGGAACCGGTGACGGGTTAACCGGGTCGCTGTCTATGGGGTAGTTTCGATCAAGAACCCGATAAAAGTGATGATTTGCCGATGAATTCCGTCCGGCTGTTGCCCCGTTTCACCGTGCTGTTGCTGATGCTGCTGGCGTTGTTCGGTTGCAGCACCACCCGCGCCAGCATGCCGCGTGCCGTTTTTCCCCCGGTGTCCGGCGAGGACATGCTGATCTCTGCCTACAGCCTGATGGGCACGCCGTATACCCCCGGCGGCAACACCCCGGCCCAGGGCTTCGATTGCAGTGGCTTTGTGCGTTATGTTCTGCTCGAAAACGGCTTGTCCCTGAGCGAGCGCTCGTCGGAGGAGATGTATCACGCCGGTTGGCAAACGGTGAGCCGCGCCGCCCTCAAAGCGGGGGATCTGGTGTTCTTCCAGACCGGCCGTCAGTCGCGGGTCAATCATGTCGGGATTTATGTCGGTGACGGCCAGTTCATCCATGCACCGGCGCGCGGCGGCGCGGTGCGGGTGGAGAGCCTGTCCTTGCCTTACTGGCAGGAAGCGTGGGCGGGCGCCCGGCGCCTGGCGGCAGGCGGCTGATTACGGCAGCGTTTCCGTGCATTGCGGAAACGCCACCTGGTAACGGCGGGCCAGCCGGCCCTGCAAGCCGCTGCGGCGCAGGCCGTCCAGCACCTTGCGCAGGTTGGCGTGCAGCAGCATGGCGTTCTCCGCCTGATGGGATATCGCCAGCCGGTAGGCCTTGCTCATTCCGTCCATGCCCACGCATCCCAGCGGCGCGGATTTGTAGAGTCCCATCGCCTGGCCGCGCTCCATCACCGACGCTTCGATCAGGAAAAAATCACACTCCTTGCGCTGCAACAGGTTCAGGGCATCCTGGATGGACTCGGCCCGTTGCAGGTTGATCTGCGACGGCAGGCTGCCGTAGTTGTAGTCCTTGACGCCGCAGGTCTTCCAGGCCTTGAGGTCGGTCATCTGGCGCAAGGGCGTGCCCCGGGGAAAGCGGGAGAGCGGGTACATCAGCGTGTAATGCAGCTTGTAGATCGGATCGGTGAAGTAGAGGTAGGTTTCTCGTTCGGGATTGGTGCTGATGTCCCAGATCATGTCGCACCGGTCGGCGGCATTGGCGCTTTTCGCCTTTTGGTGCACGACGGCCCACGGCAGGTGGCGGATCTGGAAGTCCTGGCCCAGGGCCTGCAGGGCGGCGGTGGCGAGCTCGACGGTAAAGCCCGTCAGCTCCGGAGGTTGGCCGGGGGCGGTCTCGCGGAGGAACGAGTAAGGCGGCCAGGGGTTCTCGTCCAGGCAGATGGTGATGGGCGCCGCAATGCCGTGAGCCGCCACGATCCACAGGATCGCCGCCAGCCAGCTCAGCGGGTAACGCGCCATCAGGGTTTTCATCGCCGGTTTCCAGTCCAGGATTGCTCGAAGTATAAGCATTATCGCCGAGGTCGGCAGCTTGGTTCTTGTGAAATCATGGCGTGTTGTCCGCCGGTCGGCGCGGAAAACCGCTTTCAGTGGCCGCTGGGCATGGTAAAATATCGGCCTTCCTCCGCCACTCCCCTCGTGAGAGCCTTCATGTTCAGTAATACCCCCCTTTCCCAGTTCGATCCGCAACTTGCCCAGGCTATCGCCAACGAAGACGCCCGTCAGGAAGCGCACATCGAACTGATCGCCTCCGAAAACTATTGCTCGCCGATGGTGATGGCGGCACAGGGGTCGAAACTGACCAACAAGTATGCGGAAGGCTATCCTGGCAAGCGCTATTACGGCGGTTGCGAATTCGCGGATGTGGTGGAAACCCTGGCCATTGAGCGCGCCAAGGAGCTGTTCGGCGCCGACTACGCCAACGTGCAGCCGCACTCCGGCTCGCAGGCCAATGGCGCCGTGTTCCTGGCGCTGCTGAACGCCGGCGACACCGTGCTCGGTATGAGCCTGGCCCACGGCGGCCACCTGACCCACGGCGCCAAGGTCAACTTTTCCGGCAAGACCTACAACGCCATCCAGTACGGCCTGAACCCGGTCACCGGCGAAGTCGACTATGACGAAGTCGAGCGCCTGGCCGTCGAGAACAAGCCGAAGATGATCATCGCCGGTTTCTCCGCCTATTCCCGCGTGCTGGACTGGAACCGTTTCCGTGAGATCGCCGACAAGGTGGGCGCGTACCTGATGGTCGACATGGCGCACGTGGCCGGTCTGGTCGCCGCCGGCGTCTACCCCAACCCGGTGCAGATCGCCGACGTCACCACCACCACCACCCACAAGACCCTGCGCGGTCCCCGTTCCGGCCTGATCCTGGCGCGCAAGAACGAGGAAATCGAGAAGAAACTGAACTCCGCCGTGTTCCCCGGCAACCAGGGCGGCCCGCTGATGCACGTCATCGCCGCCAAGGCGGTCTGTTTCCTCGAAGCCATGCAACCCGGCTTCACCGAATACCAGAAGCAGGTCGTCACCAACGCCCGCACCATGGCCGCCGTGTTCATGAACCGTGGCTATGACGTGGTCTCCGAAGGCACCGACAACCATCTGTTCCTGGTGTCGCTGATCGGCCGCGAGATCACCGGCAAGGACGCGGATGCCGCGCTCGGCAAGGCTGGCATCACCGTCAACAAGAACGCCGTTCCGAACGACCCGCGTTCCCCGTTTGTCACCTCCGGCATCCGCATCGGCACCCCGGCCGTCACCACCCGCGGTTTTGGCGAGGCGGAAGTGGCACAGCTGGCGCACTGGATGTGCGACATCCTCGACGCCCACACCGATGACGCCGTCATTGAGCGCGTGGCGAAGCAAGTGCATACCATTTGCCAGCAATTCCCGGTCTATCCGGCCTGATTGGCGGGCGGAATGTGGTAAAAGAAAGGCGCACTCCGGTGCGCTTTTTTCATGGGTTCAGGGTGGAAGCGGCACGATGACCAAGCACCAGCTGTCGGGGATCTACCGTAACGAGAGCGAATGGACGCTGATCGAGATCAAGCTCAGCGAGACCAACCAGTTGTTCAATTCGATGGATCCGTCGCCGTTCCGCGAGCGTGACCTCGATCCGGATGCAGCCGCGTACATCATGGATTCCATGCGTGAGTTGCACGGTCATGCCAGGGTCAAACTGGTGATCTATTTTCCCGGACCGCATGAGGCGGGGCTGGAGGCGATGATCCACCAGTCCATCCGCAATTATTTCAGTTATCGTGAACGCGCCTCGCGGTTTGCCGTGCGCCAGAAGTTGCGTCTGGGTCGCAGTAGCCTGTTGATCGGGCTGGTGTTCCTGGCGGTTTGCAGTTTATTGCGCTTGTTGCTGACGGATCAGGGTGTCAGCACCAAAACACTCAGCGAGGGCTTGTTGATTGTGGGTTGGGTGGCGATGTGGAAGCCGCTGGAAATCCTGCTCTATGAGTGGTGGCCGCTGCTGGCCGATGCCCGGCTGGACGCGCGCATCCGTGAATTGCCGGTGGAGGTGCGGGTCGGTTGACGGACGGTGTGATGGCGCGAAATGTCGAGTTTTAGCGACGACGCCTTCACACTTTGTTAACGCAAGAATTGACTTGTTGTCAACACCGGCTTCTAATGTCCGCAATTTATGTGTGTCTATGAGGCGTCATCATGGCGAATGCAGATCTGTTCCAATGGTCGGATGATTTCAATGTCAACATTCAGGAAGTTGACGAACAGCACAAGGTGTTGGTCGATCTGCTGAACCAGTTGCATCATGCGATCAAGGAGCACCGGGGCAAGGCTGCCTCGCGGGAAATCCTCAACCAACTGGCCGATTACACCCGCACCCATTTCCTGCTGGAAGAAAGCCTGATGCGGGTTCTGCATTACCCCGGTCTGGAAATCCACAAGACCCAGCACGAAGACCTGATCAAGCAAATTAATGAGTTACAGCACAAGCTGGATGATGAAGGCGTGACCATCACCTTTGAGTTGCTGCACTTCCTGAAAAACTGGTTGATTCATCATATCAACGAGAGTGACAAGCGCTTCGGCGATTTCTTCGCCAAGTCCCAGAATCTGCAGCAGTATCAGACCTGGAACAAGGAAGTTGAAACGACCATGAAGAAAAAGAAATGGTGGTGGAAGTTCTGGTAAATCCGAGCTTCGTACGCCAAAAAACGGGCCGTCAAGACGGCCCGTTTATTTATGGGCGCTCGGTGGAGGGGGAAGGTGTTTCCTCCTTGCCGTGTTTGCGCTTGTCACGCCAGGCTTCATAGCCCCGGGCGTATGTGCCCCAGAACCGGTCCAGGTAGGGGAGGAAGCCCGCGTAATTGCCCTGGTACTGCGAATGATGGAAGTCGTGGTATCCCGCCCCCTCATAAAGTGGCAGGAGATGGCCGGGATTCCACGGCAGGACGTAGCCGCAATGACCATCCGCCGCCTCGAACTGGCGGATGATGATCCAGATCCACAGCACATAGAGGTGCGCTCCGACCAGCCACGGCCCGACCAGCGCCAGCGTGCTGATGATCAGGTATTCCAGAAAGTGGAAATAGTTGCCGTTGATCGCCGACGTGTTGCGGATGCGATGATGGATGCTGTGCACGTGTTTCAGCAGCCAGCCCTTGTGCATGGCGCGATGCGCCCAGTAGTACAGGAAATCATCGAGGAAGATAAAGAACAGCAATTGCGCGATCACCACATACCAGGGCGGCATCTCGCCGAGGTGGATGGGCGTGAGGCGCATCCATGACCAACTGAGGATGAGCACGCCGAGCATCAGCAGGTTGTTGACCAGCAGGCAACGCAAGGAAGGTCCCAGCCATTTCGCCACTTCGAACGGCTTGTCCTGGACCTTGTATCGGGCCAGGGCGGGCGGGTCGATCCAGGCCAGGACGGTATAGGGGATGGCGAACAGCAGGAAGGCAGCGAGACTGATGGCCCAGGTGGCGATCGGGTACAGCAGGAACATCGGATCCTGATACCAGCCGAGGACCGTGGCGAACAGGTCTGAATGCATGGTTTGCCTTTGTTGTTAGGGTTATCCGGCTTTCAGTGTAGGCGAGGGCGTCGAGGGCTGCTTGTGTTCATGCGCCAAAGGCGCGGGTGTCAGGGGTGTCCATGAACCGGATGATCCAGAAAATAGCGGTTGACGGCCGCCCGCTGGTTGTCCGGATCCAGCCGCAGCGCGCGATCAAACGCCGCGCGGGCGCAGCGGATATCGTCTGCCTGCAGGCAGGCCACACCGAGGTTGTTCCAGACACGGCTCTTGCCGGGGGATTGTTCCGCTGTCCGTGACCAGAGCGCCACTTCACTGCGGTAATCCTCGTTGCGGATCAGCAGGGCAACCGCCAGCAACGGGACCAGCATCCAGAGCACCGGGCGGAGGTAACGCGATTGCAGCAGTAGGCCGATCGTCCAGGCCAGACCGATCAGCGCCGGATAGAGGTGACGGTCGCTGGCCACGTCCAGCCTCGGCATGATGCCGTTGGTCGGCCACAGCAGCAGCAGGGACCACAGGACGCCGCCCGCGAGCCACGAGCGGCGACAGGCCACGCCCCAAACCGCCGCCACCGCCGTGGCGAGCCAGCCGGCGCCCCAGATCAGGTGATGCCATTGCGGCAGTGGCCGTGACGGCAGGTCGGGGTCGATATTGGGCACCAGGCGGAGCGGCCCGGTCACGAAATAACGGTAAGCCTCGATTTGCGACAGGATTTGCTCGCCCGCGCCGCGGGTGGCGAAACTGACGTCAATCAGGCGTCGGAAGTGGGGTTCGATGAGGAAGAGGCAGGCGAGCGCCGCAACCACCAGCCAGGAAAGCCGGGTACTGTCCCAGATTGCGCGCGCGGAGCGACCGCGCAGCCATTCCACCAGCGCGAAGGCCAACGGGAATATCCAGGCGGTTTCGCGGACCGCGAGCGCGGCGAGAGTGCAGGCGGCAGCGGCCAGGGCCCGCCGGGGATGGCTGCCCGCCAGCCACCAGAGTCCGGCCAGCAAGCCGGTGGTGGACAGCAGCACCGACCGCCCGGCGATGTAGGTGACGGCTTCTGTTTGCGCCGGATGCAGGAACCAGAGCAGGGTGATGGCGAGGCGGGGCGTGGTTGCCGGCAGCGGCAGCCTCGACAGCCACTGGTGGAGCAGCAGGCCGTTGAGGCTGTGCAGCCACAGGTTGACGAGGTGAAAGCCGAACGGAGCGGGCGACATGCTCCAGTTGAGCGCATAGCTGAGCTTGAGCAGCGGGCGGATGCCTGGCAGGGAGTCCCACCAGGCGGCGAGGCTGTGGACCGCTGTCTGCCGGACTATGACATTGTAGTCATCAAACTGGAACGGGCCGGCCAGCGCCGGCAGCCACAGCAGCAGGGCCACGACCGGCCATGCCCAGAGCGGTCCCGGCGGCGGAATGGCGCGCATCAGCGCCCGAAAAGCCCCCGCAGCTTGTTGACGGTATCAACGGCCTTCATGCCGGTATCGACCGCGCCATTGCCAGCGGCGGCCGGTTTGCGGGGCGCATAGCGGCTGCACAGGGGCAGCATGGCGCGGCGACTGTCTTCCGACGGCATGGCGGTGAAGTTCAGGCCGCCGCATTCCTTCTGGGCAACCGCAGCCAGTTCCGGATCCTCGCCACAGAGGGAGGTGGCGGCATCCCAGCGCTTTTTGGCCTTGGCGGCGACGCAGGCCCGTTGCTGCAGGGCGGCGGTATCCTGGCCGCACCAGGCGGCTGCGCCTTCCAGACGCCCTTCCTGCTGCAGTGTCAGGAAGCCGACGGGGTCTTCGGGGCGCTGCGACAGGGACTTGCAGATATTGGCTTTCAGGTTGGGGCAGGACTGGCCCATGTACTCACTGCCCTGGTACGCCAGGTTCTCCACCATCTGCTGGCACATCTGGTTGGTATAGGCCGCCTGCTGGGTCTGCGCGGTTTGCGCCTGGGCCTGCAGGGCGCGGACATTGACGCTGTCGCCGGTACAGGCGCCGGTCTTGCGGCCGGTGTAGGTCATCTTCATGTCGATATTCTGGCCATCCATGCGCGTGTGCGCCTTGAGGCTGCCCTTGTAGCCGCCTGCGCTCCACGTGACCTGGCCATCGCCCGACATGTTGTTGGGAGGACCGCATTCGATGTGGAAGCTGCTGCTGTTGCCGGTGGAGCGGAAGTTGCTGACCTTGCAGTTCTTGTCGCCGGAGGTGACCAGCTTCTCGCGGGACTGGCGCGATGGACCACGTAATAATAGAATTCGGTATCCGAAACCTTCTTCAGGATCCGGCTTTCCTGCACTTCCCAGAACCAGCGCGGGTAATACTCGATATCGGTGTAGGCGCGGGCCACGGTTTCCAGCGGCGCCTGGATGATCAGGTCCAGCTTGAAGGAGCGGTACTTCTTGTCATCGTCGCGCTTGTCCCAGGCCTTGATGTTCTTGCGCGTGTCATTCTTGATCAGCCGCCATTCATTGCCCAGGCCGGGGCCGCGCAGTTCGTCCAAGTCGCGGTCGGCGAAGGCCGGAGCGGACAGCATCAGCAGCCCCGAAAAAAGGAAAATGCAGGTCTTGCCAAAGAGTCTTTTCATGAGTGATGGTCTTTGTATGCCGGAACGGATTTCGGGATTCTGAGACGAGCGTACCCATTGAGTCCGGTTGCGGCAAGGCGGCCTGTCCCGGCGGACAGGCCGTTCATCGGCTTCAGGCCAGGGCGGGATAGTCGGTGTAACCTTCCGCGCCGCCGCCGTACAGGGTGGCCGGGTTGAGCGCCGCCAGCGGCGCGCCCGCGCGCAGACGGTCCACCAGGTCCGGGTTGCTGATGTAGGGCCGACCGAAGGCGGCGGCGTCGATGTAGCCCTGGGCGAGGAGGGCTTCCGCCTTGTCCACCGTGTAGTTGCCCGCGCCGATGATGACGCCGGGGAAGCGGTCGCGCAGCGCCTGGCGGAATTCGTCGCTATGCGCCGGTCCGCCGGCCCAGTCCGGCTCGGACAGGTGCAGGTAGGCGATGTGGCGCCGGGCGAGTTGCTCCGCCAGATACAGCCCCATTTCCAGCCCGGCGGAGTCATCCAGACCGTTGAAGGTGCCCAGCGGCGAGATCCGGATCCCGACGTGGGCGGAATCCCAGGCGGCGATGCAGGCATCCACCACTTCCAGCGTCAGCCGCGCGCGGTTTTCCAGGCTGCCGCCGTAGGCATCTTCCCGCCGGTTGCTGACGGCGGACTGGAACTGGTGCAACAGGTAGCCGTGAGCGGCGTGCACTTCCACCAGGTCGAAACCGGCTTCGCGGGCGTTGACGGTGGCCTGGCGGTAGGTCTCGATCAGGCCGGGAATCTCATCGGTGAGCAAGGCGCGCGGGGTATCGCAGGCGACACGTTGCGGTCGGCCGTCCTCGCCGCGGATGGTGGTCTTGTTGTCGTAGGGAATGGCGGAAGCCGATACCGGCAATTGCCGGTCCGGCTGCAGCGAATGATGCGAGACGCGGCCGACATGCCATAGCTGGATGGCAATGCGTCCGCCCCGGTCATGCACCGCCCGGGTGATTTCCCGCCAGGCGGCGACCTGTTCGGCGCTGAAAATCCCCGGCGTGCCCATGTAGCCCTTGCCCTGCGGCGAGACCTGCGAGGCTTCGCTGATGATCAGGCCGGCCTGGGCGCGCTGGGCGTAATACTCGGCCATCAGCGGCAGCACCGGCACATCGCCGGGCTCATGGCTGCGCATGCGCGTCAGCGGCGCCATGAAGATACGGTTGGGAAGGGACAAGGGACCCAGGGTAATCGGGGTAAAGAGCTTGCCGGTCATGACACGGTTCTCAAGGTCGGGAGGGAAAGGCTACCGACTATACGGCCAACCGTCCGGCCTGGGTAGGGGGCGGCCCGCGTTTGCGCCGGAGGCGCGGCGGTAAACCGATGCCGCGCCTCCGGACTGTCTCGTCAGGGGGTGACGGGATTTTGTGTTTTCCACCATTGCAGCAGGTTGGTCAGCGCCTGCGGCGTGTTGACCGGAGCGGCATGCCCCAGTTGGTCCTTGGTGTTGATGCCGTGGCAGGAGGCGCAGACCCGCACTTCTCCCGGCTGGAAGGTCACCCAGTAACGCTCGCGGACCACGGCCTTGCCGCTGGGGTCGTTGAGTTGCCAGGTCATGGCGCGCCGCGCCGGGACGATCGCGGCCAGCGAGCCGTCCAGTCCGAGGTTGACCGTGCCGTAACCCAGCCCGGTCACGGGGTTGCGCGCGTTCTTCATCGGCGTGGCCAGGACGCGGCGGCCGGGACGGGGCGTGTTGCTGTAGCCGCCGGTCCAGCCGCGCAGCAGGTTGCCCTGGAAGAAGCGGGCATGGTTGACGCTGTAGACCGTCTGTCCGGCCTTGGCGTTCTTGACGCCGCCCGGCACCTGCAGGTTGAACGGTTGCTGACGGTCATTGAAATCCCGTTGCGTGACATTGCGCGACACCAGCAGGGCCAGGCCGTTGTTCTTGAGGTAGGCGCGGAAGGCAACGGCATCGACGCCGGCCTGGGCAAAGGCGGTTTGCTCCGGCGACGGCAGCGCGGGCATGGCGGTCATCGGCGGAATGGGCCGGGCGCGGACTTCGACGGGGAACAATTCCCAGAGGTTGCCCTTGTAGGTCATCAGGTTGTCCGGCGACCACCAGGAGATATCGCGATAGATGCCGCCGGTCAGCGGCTGGTTGGGAACGGTCACGCCGTTGAGCGCCTTCAGGGTCTTCAGCCGGAAATCATAGCTGTACAGGGGCAGTTCGCTGGCCTGCCGGTATTGGGAGGTATGCGAGGCCACCAGCGTGCCGTCCAGCGTCATCAGCGGATCGCGGTAGAAACCGCTGTGGTTGGGCGTTCCGCTCGCCGAGGCGCTGGCGGTATCGCGGTGCGTGATATAGCTGATGGTCATGCTGTCGGGATTCTGTCCTGGCGGGGCAAAGAAACGGATGATCTGGCCACCCGCGAAGGTGCCGAATTCCGGGGCGTCGACCGCGAAATAGAGGCCCGGCTGCTGGGGGGACTCGGAGATCTGCATGATGTTGTTGATGCGGCGGTTGTTGGCGCGCGGATACTGGCCGTAATCGTCGGTGACGGCAGGGTCGTCCGTGCGGTTGCGGCTCATGTAGGAGCCGCCCAGTTCCTGGCGGCCGACGTGGTTGAGGGTTTCCACTTCCGAACCGTCCTGGTTCATTTGCCACGGAAAGAACTGGTTGAAATTGTGGCCGGCGATCGGGGTGCCGGCCAGGAGGTCGGTGCGCGGGCTGCGCGGTTCGGGGAACACTTCTTCCTGACGCGGCAGGATGGCGGCGGTGGCGGCTTCGGAGGCGTAGTTGAAGGTGCCGTAATTGCCGGTGCCCAGCGCATCGGCATCGGCCTGCTGGTCACGCTGCAGGTGGTCCCACTGGGCGAAGAGCACGCGCCCGAAGCTGTCGACAAAGGGCTTGAAGTCGCCGGACGGGGCATGGTTGAGCAGGGTGTTCTTGCCGCCGGCCACCCGCCAGACACCGCTGTTGATCGGGCTGAGTTCGTATTCATCCAGCGGCGGGTAGAGGTGCGGGCTGTTGTTGACCGGCGGCGCGTCGGAAACGTAGAGGATGCTGCCGTTGCTATCGTAGCAGGGGTAGATATTGTTGTATTCCGCGCGCTGTCCGGGCACCTTGGTGATCACCGGGGTCTGGCTCTTGCCCAGGCCGGTGACCTCGTAGAGTTGCCAGCGCGCGTTGTTGCCCGGCGCGACCTGGTAGCGCTTGGCGGGCGCGCCGACCAGCATGCTGAATACGGCTTTCTTGCCGCCCCAGGCGACGAAGGGGTCGCGCACCGCGATGGCGTTGGCGCCCTGCATGCCGTTGGGGGTGCCATAACCGGCCAGCGTCGTCAGGTCCTTGACGGTGCCGTCCGGATAGCGGATGAACAGGCCGCCGCCGCGCGGCGCGGCGTCCAGGGTGGCTTGCTGGTTGCCGAAGGTGGCGACCATGCTGCCGAAGCTCTGCTGGACGGGAACCTGTCCGACAAAGAGGATGGGGTTGGTGAGGGCGGCGGCGTGGCCGCTCAGCCACATCAGCAGTGCCAGGGTTTTGATTCGCATGATGAAAATCCTTTTTGAGAGTGCTGGGGCGCCTGTCGGTCAAGGCCGGGCGCCGAAATCCGGATAATCCGGGTTATGCCGGGGATGGAGCAAGGCCTGTGCCATGATCAGGCCGCGCTCGCCTCGGGATGCGGGAAGTGTGACCGGTTTGGTGTCGGCGGCCGGGCATCGGCGCGCGCTTGTGACGCGCTCGGCGTTTTGTCCGGCCGCTTGGCCGCCGCCCGTTGCCGTCATGCCGGCCGCCGCCTGACGAAAAGTGTCAGTCACTGACGCCGGACGGCGGGTCAGGCGCGGGGCGTCAGCGCCTCGCCTTCAAAGCGGATGCCCGCCCAGCCATCCGCCATGAAGCGGCGGATGTTGCCGTGGGAGGTCCCGTCCGGGTCAGCGAGGACATCGCGGTAATGGCGGCCGAAGCAGCGCAGGGTGTCCTCGGCGCTCAACCCATGCAAGCGGGCAAAGGCGAAGATGCGGCAGGAGCCTTCGTTCTGGCCTGGCTCGCTGACCAGCGTGTCGGTCAGACCGTTTTTGAAGCGGGTGGGCGTGTAGTCATAGAGGGTGTTGATCAGCGTGATCGTGTCCTCGAAATCGGTTTCGCCGGCGCGCAGGCGGTTCAGGAAAGCGTTCAGCATGGATTCTCCTTCATCAAACTGACAGCAAATGGTCATGCGGAAGTTATGTTGGGTCCGTAGTTTAACGCTTGCAGGGCCAACGGCAACCGCAAACGGATTCAGCCAGGGACGGAGTGGGGCGGGTCAATCGGTGACAGGGATACCGTTGGAACCAGAGTCGGATCATTCGGATTCGGAGCTGATACGGGGTTGCGCGATGCAGCCCCGTTTTTTTGGCCATTGTTGTGGCAGAATCGCTCGCATTCTGAATGACAACGACCGGAGTACCCTCATGGCCAAGAATGTGATCATTACCGGCGCTTCCAGCGGCATCGGCGAGGCCCTGGCGCG
The DNA here is from genome assembly GCA_964591095.1 of uncultured Moraxellaceae bacterium. Taxonomy (GTDB): domain Bacteria; phylum Pseudomonadota; class Gammaproteobacteria; order Pseudomonadales; family Moraxellaceae; genus Fluviicoccus. The sequence continues at coordinate 12,630 of CAZPZK010000019.1, forward strand.
CGCCTTCGCCGCCCGGGGCGACAACCTCGGCCTGGCGGCCCGCCGCGCCGACAAGCTGGAAAGTCTGGCCCGCGAGCTGGAGGAGGCGCACGGCGTCAAGGTGGCGGTTACGGCGCTGGACGTGCAGCGGGATGAGACGGTCGCCGCCGCCATCAACAGCCTGGCGCAGGCGCTGGGACCGGTGGATATCGTGGTCGCCAATGCCGGGATCACCGGCGTCCGCCGCAGCGGCAGCGGCAACCTGGATACCGACAAGGCCGTGTTCCAGACCAATATCGTCGGCGCGGTGGCGACGCTGGACGCGGCGACGCGGCTCTTTGCCGCCCAGGGTCACGGCCATCTGGTCGGCATTTCCTCCGTGTCGGCCTTCTTCCCCATCCCCGGCAGCGCGGCCTATTCGGCGAGCAAGGCGGCGCTCACCAACTACATGAACGCCATGCGGTTGGAACTGGCGAAGAAGAAGATTGATGTCACCGTGATTCATCCCGGTTTCATCAAGACCGATATCGCGCCCGGCATGGAGAAATATCCTTTCGTGATCGAAGCGGACGCGGCGGCGAAACAAATGCTGGCGGCGATTGCGGCGAAGAAGGCCAACGCCATCGTTCCGGCGCTGCCGTGGAAGCCGGTGAAGGGGCTGATGAGCCTGATGCCGGATTCGGTGATGACGCTGCTGTTCGCCCGTTTCATGAAGTGACCGGCGTCAAGGCCGGGCGCCGCGCCGCCGTTCAGCGGGCGGGTGGAAACAGCACCGGCTTGATCGCCTGCTCGCAATGCGCCGGCGCCTTGCCCTCATGGGCGATGACCGGCAACTGGCGGGCGGCGGTGACCTTGCCGTCATAGAACATCACCACGGCATATTCGTGGGCATTCTTGCCATTGCGGCAGTAGTGCCAGGCATCGGCGCGGGTGTTGAACTCGGCCTTGGCCGGTTCGCCCAGCATGCGGCGGACGGTTTCCTTGCTCATGCCGGGTTCCAGGCGGGAAACCAGGGCAATCGGATCCACCGCCGGGGCCTGGAAGACGCTGCAACCGGTCAGGAGAGTCAGGAGGGCGGCCAGTGCCGGAGTCAATGCGTTCATGGAGCGGGTCCTGGGCTGGGGGAGCCGCCATGCTAAGAGCCCCGGCGCGCGAATGCAATCCGTCGGCCAGGCACTCATCAGCGTTCAATGATGATTATAACGGCGGCTTGCCGGAAACCGGACACTCTTCTTCGGGCATTACCGTCACCCGCACATCCAGCGCGTGTTCCCCGCCGCCCAGGATCACCCCCCGCAGCGGCGATACGTCGCTGAAGTCGCGGCCCCAGGCCAGCGTGATGTGTTCCGTGCCGGGCACGACGTTGTTGGTGGGATCGAAGTCCGTCCACCCGGCGCCCGGACACCACACCGACACCCAGGCATGGGAGGCATCGGCCCCGATCAGGCGCGGCATGCCGGGCGGCGGCTGCGTCAGCAGGTAGCCGCTGACATAGCGCGCGGGCAGGCCCAGCGCCCGCAGGCACGCCAGCATCAGATGCGCGAAGTCCTGACAGACGCCGCGCTTGCGCGCCAGCACCTCGGTCAGCGGCGTGGCGACCTGGGTAGCCGCGGGGTCGAAGGTAAACTCGTCATGGATCCGCGCCATCAGGCCTTCCACCGCCTCCAGCAGAGGGCGTTCCGGGGTGAATTCGCGGCGTGCGTAATCGGAGAAAAGGTGCTTGATCCGGATATAGGGGGATTCCTGCCGGTAACGCAAGGCTTCCAGCATCTCCGGGGAGCAGGGGCCGCTCTGGTAGGCGCAGGTCTGGACCACTGACTCCCAGGCCGGCGTCTCCGCGAAGGGGACGGGATGTTCGCGCGGCAGCACTTCTACATGCATGTCGGCCACCACGCGCAGGACCGTGTGCGGCTCGTTGATTTCCAGCCGGGTACAGGGGTTGCCAAAGCAATCTTCTCCTCCCTGCCGCCGCACCGGATGGGGGGAAACCAGCAGCGAGGAGCGGCTGACGCGCTGCCATTCCACCGTTCGCGGTTGCAAGTGCAGCAACTGCTGCGACAAGGAGACCGGCCAGTGGTAGCGGTACTCGGTTTCGTGGGTGATGCGGTAACGGGCCATGTCAGGTCGACACCGTGGGCTGGCTGAGGCTGGCAACCTGGGCAAAGTAGCGCAGCGTCAGTTGGTCGGACAACAGGAATCCGGCATTGGCGACCTCGCGCAGCAACGCGGCGAGGATCGCCAGCGCCTTGGGCAGGCGGGCGGGATACTGCATCTCGCTTTCCAGCACCCCCAGGTCGAGTGAGGCCAGCTTGTCGCGCACGGCGCTCAGGCCGTAGTCGCCGTCATCGCCTACTTGCTTCAACGAGTCCACCAGCTTGTCCAGTTGGTGCATCAGCGCGTGCGGGTTGGCCGGATCGAGAAGGATCAGGTCCAGCACCGGCAGCAACTGCGCCGTGGACAGGTAGCGTCCGCGATAGGTGATGGTGCTGTCCGCCAGTTCCAGCAGCCAGTCGAGGCCCGACTGGTCGGCGGCGGCGGGGCTTTCCAGCAGGCGGGCGGGCACCCCGGCCAGGAATTGCAGGCGTTCGATGCGGCGGCCGATCATCAGGAAGCGCCAGCTCTGGTCCTGGGTCATGTCATCCAGGGCAAAACCGGCCAGCGCCGACAGCGTCATCAGCAGCCGGTCGAGGAAAGCCAGCGCTTCACCGGTATCCAGCTTGCCGGGCTCCAGTTGCGCCGCTTCCTGTTCCAGGTCGACGATGGCGATCCAGTTTTCGTGCGAGAGGCGGCTGCGCACCTGCGCGGCCGCCCAGATCAGCGAGCGGAGGTTGCCGCGCAGGCTGCTGCCGGTGCTTTCGCAGAGCGAAGCGGTCAGCTTCAGCGCCGGATCGTCGTCATCCTCGATCAGCTCGAGGAAACGGCAACTGTCGAGCGCCACCTGCAACCCGGCAGCGTGTTCCTCGTCGGGCTCCACCAGCCGCGCCAACGCCGACCGCAGCAAACGGGCAGTGTTGTCACAGCGCTCGGCGTACCGTCCCAGCCAGAACATGTTTTCCGCCACGCGCGAGGGCAGGTAGGGGTCCTGGCGCAGCAGGTCGCCGACGCCCAGCGGGCGCACGGTCGGGGTTTCGCGGCGGGAACCGGCGCTGAAACACACCCAGGTGTCCTTGCTGAGGCCGCCGCGCTGCATGGACACCACGTCCTGCGAATCTTTCCCCGCCACCCGGGTCAGGCCGCCGGGCATGACCAGCCAGCCCTTGTCGGTGACCACGGCATAGACGCGCATGGCAGCGGCGCGCGCGCCAAAGCGGCCTTCCTCGGGCAGCCAGACCGGCGCCAGCGCCAGTTGCTTCAGCTCCTGGGCGACGTAGGTGTAGGGACGGCGCGCGATCCGCTCGCGCATCTTCTGCAGTCCGGCCTTGTCCAGCGCGCGCCCGAACACCGGGTCAAAGCGCTGGCTCGGGAAGGCGGGCTTGATCACCAGTTCCGGCAGGCGTTCCAGCGCCTCCCGTTGCGCCGGGACTTCGCCGCACCACCAGGTATCCAGCGACGGCATTTCCAGCGCCTCGCCCAGCAGCGCCTCGGCGATGCGCGGCAGGAAACCCGGCAATCCCGGGGTTTCCAGCACCCCCGAACCCAGGGCGTTGGCGATCAGCACCGTGCCGGCGCGGGCCGCTTCCAGCAAGCCGGGCACGCCCAGCGCCGAGTCACTGCGCAGTTCCAGCGGATCGCAAAAGTCATCATCCAGCCGGCGCAGGATGGCATGCACCCGTTTCAGGCCGTTCAGCGTCTTCAGGTAGACCACCGACTGGCGCACGGTCAGGTCGCTGCCTTCCACCAGCGGCATGGCCAGCTGGCGGGCCAGATAGACATGTTCGAAATAGGTCTCATTGAAGCGGCCGGGCGTCAGCAGCACGGTCAGCGGCGGCTCGCCGAGCGTCGGCGCCAGGCGCGCCAGCGTCTGCTGCAGGGCCTGGAAGAATCCGGTCAAGGACTGCACCTTGAGTTGGCGGTACATCTCGGGGAAGGCGCGGGCGACAATTTGCCGGTTTTCCAGCGCATAACCCATGCCGGAGGGGGCCTGGGTGCGATCGGCCATCACCGACCAGCGGCCGTCCGGGCCACGCGCCAGATCAGCGGCGTAGACATGCAGGAACTGTCCGCCGGGGGGCTGCATGCCCTGGCAGGGCCAGAGGAAGTTGGGATGCCCGTAGACCAGTTCGGCGGGCAGCAGGCCGTCGGCGAGCAGGCGCTGCGGACCGTACAGGTCGGCGAGGATGCGGTTGAACAGATCGGCGCGCTGCGCGATGCCGGAGGCAATCCCCGCCCATTCCTTTTCCGGAATCAGGTTGGGCAGCGAACCCAGCCGCCACGGCCGGCTGGTGTCGTTGCCGGTTCCGTAGATGTTGTAGGTGACCCCGTTTTCCTGCACCAGCCGCTCCACCAGTGCCACCCGCTGGTCCATTTGCGCGGGCGTCAGCGTCGACAGCAGTTCGTGGAAGCGTTGCCAGTGCGGGCGCACCTCGCCCGGCGCCGCGAAGATCTCGTGGTAGCGGGCGGGGTCGAAGGGGTGGCGGGCAAACAGGTCGGGCATGGCGGTGGGTCGGGCCGGTTCCGGCCGCGCTTCCGGTCGGGCCGGGGCGCGGACGCCGGCCGCGGCCGGAAAGGATGGAGTCAACGTTCAGCCAGCAAGTCTAGCACGAACGGGAAGTCCGCCGAGCGGGCGCCGGTCGGAACTTCCAGCCTGCCCGGCGTATGTCCCAGCCGGAAGAAGCGCGCCAGCCGCCGGCTTTCCGCTTCGAAGGCGTTGACCGGGAAACTGTCGAAGTTGCGGCCGCCCGGATGCATCACGTGATACTGGCAACCGCCCAGCGAACGGTGCTGCCAGGTATCCGCCAGATCGAAGACCAGCGGCGAATGCACGCCGATGGTGGGGTGCAGGCTGGAGGGCGGCTGCCCGGCGCGGTAGCGCACGCCGCCGACGAATTCCCCCACCCGGCCGGTCGGTTGCAACGGCACCCGCTGTCCGTTGCAGGTCAGGGCATAGCGGTCGGGCGCCATGCCGCTGACCTTGACCTGCACCCGTTCCACCGAGGAGTCAACAAAACGCACCGTGCCGCCGGGGGCGCCTTCCTCGCCCATCACATGCCACGGCTCCAGCGCATGACGGATTTCCAGCTCCATGCCCTTGACCGCGAAGTCGCCGTATTTGGGAAAACGGAATTCGAAATGCGGGTCGAACC
>CAZPZK010000020.1:0-17399 GCA_964591095.1 uncultured Moraxellaceae bacterium
CCGCCCACCGGCTTCAACTTGGTAATCTTCTGCCCCATGGTCTTGACGATGCGCCAGCCGCCAAACATGGTGCCGAGGCCGATCGTCACATAACAGGTGATCACGATCCATCCCGGCAGATGGTCTGGATGCGCTTCCATCCAGTGCGGGAGCACATGGGCGCTGGATGCCGTGGCGGCAATCAGCAGCATCCAGATGATACCGGCGGTTTTCTGGGCGTCATTGCCGCCATGACCCAGGCTGTACAGCGCCGCCGACACCAATTGCAGCTTGCGGAAATACTTGTCCACCTTCTTGGTGCTGGTGCGAAAAAACAACCAACCGACGATAACCATGAGCAGGGATCCGAAGAGGAAGCCGAGCATGGGCGATACGACAATGAAGGTGACAATCTTGATCAGTCCCGAGGAAATGACCGCATCGGTGCCCGCCTTGGCCACCGCCGCCCCGCAAAGTCCGCCAATCAGCGCGTGCGAAGAACTGGAGGGAATACCGAAATACCAGGTAATGAAATTCCAGGCCACGGCGCCGACCAGCGCCCCGAAGATCACGTAATGATCGACAATCGTCGGATCAATCGTCCCCTTGCCGATGGTGGCAGCCACCTTCAGCGGAAAGACAAAATACGCCACGAAATTGAAAAAAGCGGCAAACAACACGGCCGTCTGCGGCTTCAGCACCCCGGTGGAAACCACGGTGGCGATGGAGTTGGCGGAATCGTGGAAGCCGTTCATGAAATCGAAGGCCAGAGCCAGCAGGATCAGCAACAGCACGACCCCAAAACTTATCTGCATGGCGTCCATGGAGGACTCCTCTCAACTCAGGAATTTTCCAGAACGATGGCTTCGATAATGTTGGCGACTCCGTCGCAGCGGTCCGTCACTTCTTCCAGCTTTTCATAGATGGCCTTCAGGCGGACCAGTTCGCGGACATCCTGTTCCTCGCGGAAGAGCTTGGACATCGACTCCAGCAACAGCACATCGGCCTCTGCTTCCAGGCGATAGATTTCCTTGCAGGTGGCGAGAATGGTGGCGCTGTTGTCCATGCTGCTCAGCATGCTGGAGGCTTCGTGCATCTTCTTGACGCAGGCGGTGATCAGGGTCGCGAAATGCTGCATTTCGGGCGTGGCGTACTGGATGTCGTACATGGTCACGGCCTGCGCGGCGTCCTGGATATTGTCCAGCACGTCATCCAGCCGCGAGATCAGTTGATGGATCTCGTTGCGGTCAAGGGGCGTGATGAAGGTGGCATGCAGCAGGGAAATGGTGTCGCGGGTAATGATGTCGGCGCGGGACTCGATGTCGTCAATCGTCAGCACCATTTTTTTCGCTTCTTCCGGAGAGCGCCGCTTGAGAGCATCCATCAGGGCTTCCAGCGCCTCGGCGCCCAGCACCGCTTCTTTGACGTGGGCGGTGAACAGGTCAAAAAATTTGGCCTCTTTAGGCATGAAACGTCCGAACATGACGTAGTTCCGGTCAATCAAGGGGCGCCAAGTTTACCAGTAGTCACACGAAACGTGACAGATTTATGATGATTCAGTGGCATTCAAGTGAATTTTCAGTGTCAGAAACCCGACCCGCCAGCTCCCGTGCCAGCACCACGAAACGGCTGGGCAAGCCATCGCAGTCCGGCAGGCGTGTCACGGATAGCTCAAAACAAGCGACGGCTCCCGGCTCCGCGCCGAGAGCGTACGTGGCGCCGCGCGAGCCGCCGGTTTGAGCGGCATCCGCCAGCGCCTTCAGGATGACCGCGGTCACGCCTTCCGGAAAGATATCGCTGATGTTCCAGCTGCCGCCCTGTTCCGGTGTTGGCACCGGCGAACCGGTTTCCGGAGCGTGGTATTGGTAGATGCGGCCATCCACGTCCAGCTCCATCAAGGTGTCCGGCAAGGCCCCGATCAGGGTCTTCAGATAGTTGTTGGCGTCTTGCAGCTCGCGTCGCCGTGCCTGAAGTTGCTCCTCGGCCTGCTTGCGTGAGGTGATATCGCGTCCCTCCACCAGCAGATTGACCACCCGCCCCCCCTGATCCTGCACCGGGCGGATCGCGAAATCCACATCCAGCACCTGACCGCCCGGCACGGGATGCGTGACCTCGTAGCGGGAATCCTCGCCCATGGAAGCCAATTGCACGGCATGGCGGACACGAGCCTGCGCCTCCGGCGAATGTGACCACCAGACGGTATCCCAGAAATAACGGCCCGCCACCTGGTCCTGCTTGACGCCAAAACGCTCCAGGGCGGTCTGGTTGGCTTGCAGCAGACGGCCTTCCAGATCCAGCAGACCCATGAACTGCAGGCTGCTGTCGAGCATGGACTCGATCATCCGCTTTTGCCGCAGCAATTGCTTCTGGACCTGACGGCGATAGAAAAGCGTCACCAGCAGCAGCAGGATGATCACGGTCTGGAAAATAATTGTCGCCTGCAGCGTCTGCTCCACGTTTTCATGGGTCTGGGCCAACTCCTGCGTGCGCTTGCTGACCAGCTCTTCCAGCCGGCTCTTGTACGCCAGCATTTCGGCATCGGCCACCTTTCTGCCCGACATATCCTGAATGATGGACAGCAACGCCGAGCGGCCGTCCTTCAACGTGACCGGAGACGAGAAGACCTCCACGGTATGGATACTGCCGTCCGCAAGCCGATGAGGAAAGACAAAATAATTGCGCTCCTCGCGCGCCGCCATTTCCCGCTCGCGGGCCACCGCCTCATGGCCCAGTATATTGATCTGGTCAATATCCATGCCGATCAACCGTTCGACGGAGTAGCCGTAGAATTTGGCGGCGGACTCATTGGCATCAATGATGCGACCACTTTCCGCATCCACCATCAGCATGGCGGCGCTGTGATAGCGCAGCTGGACGGAAAGCAGGTCAGCGGAGGCGGCTTCCTCGGCGGCTGCCGCGCCACTTTGCCCCCAAAGCAAGCACAGTATCAGGCAGGCCGCCGCCAGACGGCATGCGCAATGAGGAAAGGCGGATTTATGGTGGCGGGAGCGATCCATGAGACATTGTGTTCCGGGGGCACTGGTCGGGGGATTTTCGCACAACATCGGTCCGTGCTCACCCCCCGATTACCGGAATACGGTCACGACTTGGAGAAGAAAACGTTTTTCCCGCCAAAGAGCCCCGTATTAACGCAACGCCAACTTCAGGGTTTGTATAGTTCAGCAGCATTTTTTTGCATGACGGAAATCCAGTACGCAGCGCCAGTTCCTGGCTTGAAAATTGCTTCCATGACCTTGGAGGGACGGGAGAACGCCCCCTTTTTTCAGGAGCCACGCCCCGTGCAGTCCCGATCACCGGATCGGCCTCGCAAGCGGGGGGCGTCCGGCAAGGACAGCCGTGAAAGCATCATTTACACGTGTCAGTCTGAATCGGATTAACAGCCTCATGAAACATTGCGCCGAAGAGCAATTTACCCTCGCCGTCCAGCATGCCGCCCATTCCTGGAGGCGCGCCTTGGACCGCCGGCTTCGGGATCTGGGTTTAGGTCGCTCCGGCTGGATGACCATTTCGGTGATCGCCAAGGCTGCCCAGCCGCTGTCGCAGGTCGAAATCTCCAATTTCATCGGCGTCGAGGGCGCGACCATGGTCACGACGCTGGACCGTCTCGAAAAATCCGGCCTGGTCGAACGCATCACCCATCACTCCGACCGTCGCATCAAGCTGGTCAACCTCACCGAGGCCGGACACTCCCTTCACGAAAAGCTGCGCGAAGCCGCCGATGCCGCCAGGGATGAACTGCTGCATGGCCTGGAACGAGAGGAAATGATCATCGCCACCCGCCTGCTGGAAAAGATGCGCGACATGGCCGACAAGATCCGTTGATCGCCGCGGGAGGCCGCTCAGCCGTGCGGACTGTCCCCCGGGGCCCTTGACCCTGCTTCACCGTTTGTGGTTATGTGGACGACCCATAACGATAAACCGCCTGCCCGTCAGGCGTGAATGCGAGGTTTTTCCATGCCCCCGACTCCTCCTGACGCCTCCGGGGCCGATGCCCTGTTGCTGACGCGCCGTTCCGTGCTGAGACTGGGCGTGTTCGGCGCGGTCGCCCTGAGTTCAACCAGCCTCGTGGCGTCCCTCTCCGGTTGCAGCCGCCGCCAGGAAGCGGCATCGCAAGGTTTCGGTTTCCTGCGCGATGCCGATGTCGAACTGTTCAAGGCCCTGATCCCTGTCGTTCTGGATGATGTCGTCAAGCATGGCGACAGCCATTATCAAGCCCTGGAAACCCATGTCCTCAAGAATGTGGACGGCGCCCTCGCCGGGTTGGGCGCTCCGGCGCAGGGCGAACTGCTCAAGCTCTTCGACCTGCTGCACATGCGCGGCACCCGCTGGCTGACGACCGGCGTCTGGGCGCCTTGGCGCGATGCCGGACAGGACGACATCCGTCACTTCCTCAATCGCTGGCATGACAGCGCCATCGGCCCCTTCAACGCCGGTTACCGGGTGATGACCAAGCTGGTCTCCATTTCCTATTTCAGCCTGCCGGAATCCTGGCGCTTCTCGGGCTATCCCGGCCCGCTGCCTTCCCTTTTCCAGGCCGCCAACGCCTGAGGACCCCATCATGGCATTCGACAATCTGTACACCAAGGGCATCGCCGGCGGCTGGCGCGTTACGGACGCCTCCACCCTGACCCAGGACCGCATCATCGAAACCGATGTCGTGATCATCGGCAGTGGCGCGGGCGGCGGCACCGCCGCTGAAATCCTGACGTTGGCCGGGCTGAAAGTCCTGATCCTGGAAGAAGGCCCCCTCAAGACTTCCGACAACTTCAAGGACATGGATGAAGGCCGCGCCTATCGCGAGCTGTATCAGGAAGGCGCCGGCCGCGCCACCAGCGACGGCGCCATTGCCATCTTGCAGGGCCGCGCCGTGGGCGGCACCACGGTGGTCAACTGGACCTCCAGCTTCCGCACGCCGCCGGCCACCCTGAAGCACTGGGCCGAGGCACATGATGTCAAGGGCCACAGCCCGGATGAGATGGCGCCCTGGTTTGAGAAAATGGAAAAACGCCTCCACATCGCGCCGTGGGCGATGCCCGCCAACGAGAACAACACTGTGCTGAAGGAGGGCGCCGCCAAGTTGGGCTGGGAGTGGCATGTCATTCCCCGCAATGTCAGCGGCTGCTGGAACAGCGGTTATTGCGGCCTGGGCTGTCCGGCCAACGCCAAGCAATCGATGCTGGTTTCCACCCTCCCCTCGGCGCTCGGCGGCGGAGCCGAACTGATCCACAAGCTGCATGTGGCCCGTTTGTTGACCGAAGGCGGTAAAGTCAGCGGTCTCGAAGGCCTGGCGCTGGATGCCAACGCCAAAAAACCAACCGGCATCAAGGTCAGCGTCAAGGCGCGGCACTATATCCTGGCCGCCGGCGCCATCAACTCCCCCGCCCTGCTGCTGCGCTCCAAGACCCCGGACCCCCACGGCCGTCTCGGCAAGCACACCTGCATCCACCCGGTGGTGCTGAGCATGGCGCACATGCCCAACCCGACCAATCCGTTCTATGGCACGCCGCAATCCATCGCCTCGGACCATTTCCAGTGGAAGGATGGCGCCACCGGCCCCATCGGCTACAAGCTGGAAGTGCCGCCGATGTATCCGGGCATTGCCAGCGGCATCTTCGGCAGCTTTGGCCATGAGCTCAAGGAAGACATGGCCAGGCTGCCCCACACCAACGCCATGCTGGCGTTGATGCGGGACGGCTTTACCGAGGACAGCCCCGGCGGCGAGGTGCGCATCAGCGACAAGGGGGATCCCATTCTGGACTATGACGTCAGTGAGGCGCTGTGGAATGGCGCCCGGCGCGCCTACCTGAGCATGGCGGAAGCGCAATTCGCCGGCGGCGCGACCGAAGTGCGGATGGCGCACCTGGACTCCGTGTGGGTCAAGGACTGGAAAGTCGCGCAGGCGCAGATCGAACAGTTGAACTACAAGAAATTCCGGGCCGCACTGTTTACCGCCCACCTGATGGGCGGTTGCGCCATGAGCGAGGATGCCAAGCGCGGCGTGGTCAACAGCCAGGGCCGTCATCACCAGTTGGAAAACCTTTCGGTGCTGGATGGCTCGGTGTTCCCGACCAGCATCGGCGCCAATCCGCAACTGTCCATCTATGGGCTGGTGGCGCAGAACGCCACGGCGCTGGCGAGCGCACTCGGCGGCAAGCCGGTCTGACAACCGCCGGGCGGGCCGCAGGGTCCGCCCGGCGTCCTGGCGTCAGGGTTGCCGCTCCATCTGCTGCATCTTCATCATCTGGCTTTTCAGCACATACGACTGGTAGGCCGGAATGGCGACCGCCGCGATCACGCCGATCATCACCACCGGCAGGACCAATCCTCCCAACCAGACCCCGAGCGTATTGTCCGAGGGACGCGGACCATAACGATTGGTTGTGGCCGTGCCAGGCGCAAAGGACAGCACCAGCCAGAGCAGCAGGTTCACCAACGGCACCAGCATCAGCAGGCACAGCCAGCCGCTCCGGTCCATATCGTTGAGCCGCCGCGCCACCACGAAAAAGCTGTAAACAAACATGCCCAGATACGCCAGGCCTGCTGCGCCCATTGCCAGCGCTTTCGCTTCCAGCGCAGCGAACAGCCCCGCGAATAATCCACCGGCAAACATGATGACAAACGCGCCGCCAAAACTGTAGGCCATGTAGCGCAAGCGGCCGATGCGGCCCTGCCGGCTGAACATGGCCGGGGTGTAGGTTTCGTCCGCATGAACGGTCAGACCGGGGCTGGCGGGCGACTGGTAGGGGTTGTTGACTTCCATGAGCAATTCCTTGTGATACTCGCAATAAGGGAAACCCAAGGATAAGGGAAATCCCCCACCGGTTGAATGCCATGCCGTTGATGCCTTAACAACCGATGAACGTCCATTGACAATGCGCGGCTTCCCTCCTAATCTAAGTGTACAAATGTACACCGAGATAGCGCCATGAATGAGTCCAGCAAGCCATTACCACAAGAAGAATCCCGTTGGATCAAGAACTTGCAGCATGCCGGCTCCGTGGTACACGCCCTGGGACACAGTGCGCGCGAATTGACGCATCTGGTGGCGGAAATCCACGGCACCATTACCCGCCTGCCCTCGCCGCTCAACCGGCGGCATCAGGCGGACATCAGCCATGCCCCATTCCCCTATCGCATCGTCGCGGGGGCGTTTGACCTGGTCGCGCGGGCGGCGGGAAAGCTGGCGCCGGAGGTTTCCGAGTTTGAGGAGCCGATGGGACTGCGGGTCCAGGCCGCCCTCAATGGCGTCAGCGGCGACAAGCTGGCGCGCTGGGAAAGTCCGTTGGCCTTCCCGATGAGCCTGCGCGATGAGGAAGGCCGGGAAATCGACTGGAATGAATGGATCACCGCGTCTCCCGTTGGACATGTCATCATCTTGCACGGCTTGTGCTGTTGCGAGATCGAATGGCGGAATCCGGCCGCCACCGCCTTTACCGAGGAGCTGCGGGCCAAGGGTTATGCGGTCGGCTTCCTGCGCTACAACACCGGCAAGGCGATCCATGCCAACGGCGAGGAACTGGATGCCTGGCTGGAAGACTTCTTTGGCGATGAAGGCACGCCGCTGCTGCTGATGGGCCACAGCATGGGCGGCCTGCTGATCCGCAGCGCCTGCTACTGGGCGGACAAGGAAAACCACCGCTGGACGCGCCGTCTCAGCCACATTGCCTGCCTGGGCACGCCGCATCTGGGCGCACCGCTGGAACGTCTGGGCAATCAGGCCAATTCGCTGCTCGGCCTTACACCCTATACCAAGCCGCTGATGCGGTTGGGCAATATCCGCAGCCGCGGCATCAAGGACCTGCGTCACGGCTGGATAACACCGGATCACAGTCTGCCGCCGCTGCCCGCCGCGCCGCAAACGCTGTTCCTGGCCTGCGCAATCAACGACAGCCACCGCGACAATTTGGTCGGCGACGGCTGGGTGCCGGTCAACAGTGCCCTGGCGATCAAGGACGGTCGGGAAGTCCTGTCCGGGCCCAACCTGCAGCGGGAATTCATCAAGGACCTGTCCCATATCCCGATCATGAGCGATCCCCGCGTCTTCGACCTGTTGCGGGAATGGCTGGCCGCCGCCGGGCAACCGGTCAAGGCCTTGACCGACGGCACGGCGGCCGACTGACCGGAGTCGACTCACGCATTGCGACATCTCGCATCATCGGTTAATGTGCCCGGAATTCACGATTCCGGCCCGCTTCCCCATGCGCATGACCCTTGCCAACCCTGACTTGTCCGTGTCTATCGATACCCTGGGCGCCGAACTGCGTAGCGTGCGCCGCGACGGCCGCGAATATCTCTGGCAAGGGGATCCCGCCTACTGGAACCGGACCTCGCCGGTGCTGTTTCCCATCGTCGGCAGCCTGACGGACAAGACCTGTACCGTTGAGGGCCGCGCCTGCACCCTGCCGCAACATGGGCTGGCCCGTGACCTGCCGTTTGCACTTGTGGAACAGGGCGAGGACTTCCTCGGCTTCGAATTGCTGTCGTCTGACGCCACCCGCGCGCACTATCCTTTTGATTTTACCCTGCGCATCCGGTTTACCCTGGAAGGGGCCACCCTGATCAACACGTGGACCGTCAGCAATCGCGGCACGGTCGAGATGCCTTTCTCCATCGGCGCGCATCCGGGGTTTTCCACGCAATTGATGTCGGGTGATGCGTTTGAGGACTATGAAATCCGGTTGGACCGGGAAACGGCATTGCAGTTGTGGACACTCAACGAACGCGGGCAATTCCTCACCGGGACCAGCCCATTCCGCGAGGGTCGGGCGCTGGAAACCTTCGCTCTGGATTACCGGGACTTCGCCGTGGATGCGCTGGTCTTTCCCGATCACCAGTTGCAGGCGGTCACGCTGCGCCATCGGGGGCATGGGCATGGGGTGCGGGTGGAGTTCCCCGGCTTCCCGGTGGTGGCGCTGTGGACCGGCACCGATGGCGGGCGCAAAAAACCGCCCTTTTTGTGCGTCGAACCGTGGTTTGGCCATGCTGACACCGTCGATGGCCCCTTCGAACTGGCCAACAAGCCCGGTATCCTGCTTCTCCCGCCGGGAGAGGCTTTTACCGCCGCCTACCGCATGCGCTTCTTCTGACTGTCCGCTTGCCGGCGCGGTCCCCGAATCCGTTACACTGCCCACCCCTACTCGCGAAGCCGCCGCCATGACCGAACCCGTTCGCCTTTCCAAACGCCTGGCCGAAATGCTGGGCTGTTCCCGCCGCGAAGCCGAACTCTACATTGAGGGTGGATGGGTGCGCGTCAACGGCGAGATCGTAGATGAGCCCTTTTTCCGGGTAACGGACGAAACGATAGTCCTGCACCCGCAAGCCGTGGCCGAACCGCTGCCGCCGGTAACGTTGCTGCTGAACAAGCCGGAAGGTTTCGGCGCGATGGGCGGAGACCAACCGGCCGTCGCGCTGCTGTTGCCCGAGCACCGGATGGTGAATGACCCCTCCCCCATGCAACCGCTGTTTCGCCATCTGCAACGACAATCTCCGGTGACACCACTGGAACGCGACGCCAGCGGCCTGATTGTCTTTACCCAGGACTGGCGCGCACAACGGCGCCTGGAAGAAGACCATCATCTGCTGGAACAGGAAATCCTGGTCGATGTGGTCGGCGAGATCACGGAGCCAAGCCTGCGGCAGCTGTCGGGCGGTTTGTCCTTTGAAGGCGTGAAAGCGCCGGCGATGAAGGTGAGCCGGCAAAGCGAACAGCGCTTGCGCTTTGCGGTGAAGGGGTATGAAACCGGCCTGATTGCTGACCTCTGTTGGCAGGTGGGATTGGAAGTGACCGCGATGAAGCGGTTGCGCATCGGCCGGGTCAGCCTGTCAGGGCTGCCGGTCGGACAATGGCGTTACCTGGGGCCGGGCGAGCGATTCTGAGGCCTCCGGCGGGAGGCCTCAGGCACGAACTCAATACTTCCGTTCCTTCTCCTTGAAGGAGTCCAGCTCCTTGGGGTCGGTGCGCATGTGGCCGTCCACAATCAGCTTGAAGAACAGCGGCATCCGCCACGCAAGCGCCTCCGGCGCCCCCCCCCCTCATTATCAAGTAAGAAACCCTATCAGCAAGCGCACCCGGAGTGACGCCCTGCCCGCCAAGCCATGAGGCGGGCGGCGGCAATCACCCCCTCTTTCCTGTTACACATCCTTAGCATATAAAACCTTTTGTTCGGAACCATATGTTTATATAATAGACTCAAGCCCATTTGGAGTACACCGGACATGAAGCTGGCCGAAGCCCTGCTGTTGCGGGGGGACATGAATCGCAAGTTGCGCTGGCACCAGCTGGGCAAGCGGATCAAGATCAACAGCATCGCCACCAAATACTATCAACCCGGGGAAGATCTGCTGGATGTGGTGGAGGAGGCCCTGGCGGTGGTGCGCGAGCGCACGGAGCTGATGGTGCGCATCAACCTCGCCAAGATGCAGACGGTGTTGCCCAATGGCATGACCCTCAGCGCCGCCCTGGCCCGGCGTGATCGCCTGGAACGCGAACGCGGGCTGATTCTGATGGTGATTGACTCATCGCAGGTGACCAATCCCTCCTGCGTGCGCCTGACTGCCCATGAGCGGGAAATGCAGGAGATCATCGAGGAGTTCAAGAATTTTGACTGGTTTTACGAAGGCGAATTCGTCAGGAAAGGTTCCTCGTACAGGGCCCGCCCTGCCCTGGAAATCCGTGAGTTCTGCCGACTGGATATCCCGCGCCTTCAGGCGCGGCTGGACAAGCTGACCGGACGGATCCGGGATATCAATACCCAGATCCAGACCGCCAACTGGCAGACGGAGCTGCCGTGACCGGCCGTTCGCCGGCCTCACAGCCCCGGAACGCCAAACCCCGCGTTACACTCCGAAACATAAATCACTTTGCGTTAGGAACTTTTGGTTACTATAATGGCTGCATACCCAACGAGGTGACACATCATGAAACTGGCGGAAGCCCTGCTGCAACGCTCTGACATGCAAAACCACCTGGAGCGCCTGAAAGGGCGCATTACCCAGAACGCCCGCGTCCAGGAGGGCGACGAACCGGCGGAAGACCCGCTGGAGCTGCTGGAGGAGGCGCAGCGGATCCTCCGGGACAGCGAGGAGTTGATCATCCGCATCAACAAGGCCAACCTGGAGGCCAAGCTGTCGAACGGCATGACGATGATGGAAGCCATCGTGCGCCGCACCGGCCTGCAAAACGAACACTCCCTGCTGGTGAGCGCCGTAAATGCCGCGCAAAGGGAAGGCTACCGCGAAACTCGCAACGAGATCCGCTGGATCAGCATTCTCAATGTGAAGGAAATGCAGCAACGCGTCCAGGACGCCGCGCAACGGATTCGCGAACTGAACACCCTGATCCAGGAATGCAACTGGACCACGACGCTGCCCTGAGGCGGCGTCGCTTCATCCCCGCATTGGCAGGGGCGTGGGTGGTGATGTCATACCCCTTGGGGTTGGACGAAGAGCATGGCAATGACCCATGCTTGAGCAGCAAGAATGCTGGATCCGGACTGCGTTGAGGGCGGCGCCTACATAACCCAGTAGCCCGTTACAACGTACTTTTGACCCAGGTACCCTTCATCACTTACTACCGGGCATCTATCCGCCCCCTGCCACCCTTAACCCTCGCGCCGCTGACGGCGCCAGACCCGGAGCCGCCATGACGCTGCGCGAATTGCTGGAAGGTTGTAACGCCCGGGCCGGTGCGGCGCTGGACGGACTGTTTGCCGCGCTGCCCGGCGGCGAGGAACGGATTTCCTGGTACCCCAGCTGCGGCTCGGACTTCCGCGACCTGCTGGAAATGCTGTCGCCGGAGCGGCAACGCCTGCACGGCTTGGACGAGGCGCCCAATCTCTTCATCCACACCGACTATTTTCCGCGCTGGGTGGGTCTGAAACCGGGCGTGGTGCGCCAGGACGGCCGCACCACGGTGGAAGTGCTGGAATTGCATGATGTCCGCGTCCGCGACGGTATTGACTTCCACTATGAGGTATCCGCCGAGAACGCCACCTTTCCCAAGGATGCCTATACCCGGCCGGTGATCACTCTGGCGCGGGTGAGGGTCACGTCCAACCTGCTGGGCGTGGTGGAAGGCTGGGTCTTCTTCTTTTTCTTCGAGAACCACAATTTCCTGGAAGAGATTGTGCTGCGGCAGGGGCTGCGCATCACGCATTTCGTGAAGGTGCGCGAAGGGGTGGGCTTTGGCGGCAACCGGAAGAGCATTTCGGTGTTTTATGCGCTGCTGGCCCATGTTGGCGTGCGTTACCTGCTGGTGGACAGCCAGGTGCAGTACAACACCCCGACCCACGACCGGCTGGCGCTGCGCTTCGGCATTAGTCACCCGGCCTTTCGTCTGGAGCGTACCGGCGAGAGCATCCGCTGGAGCGAGTTCGGCGTGCGGGCGTTCCGGGTGATTCCGGAGTCGGGGACTCTGAGCGATGTGGACTTGTGGCAGATTCTTTGGACTCTGGATCCGCACCTGTCGCTGGTGGGGCGCGGGCGCTGTTACTGCTGACACGGGAGTTAGAGGCTATGCAAATACCGCGATGGGGCTCGTTGCTGACGATTTTTAGCGGCGGCTTTTTGCTGATGGCGCTGGTGGATGCCTTTTACTTCCACCCCGAAATCATTCTGGGAGCCTGGTTTCTGGTGTTGCCGGTGGTGATGGGGCTGTTGACCCTGATGATGCCCTTCCCTTCGCTGCACGCCGGGCTGGATGCCTGGGTGGCGGAGGATGCCGAGCCGCTGCCGGAACCGGAGCCGGAGCCGCAAGGGCGCTCGTTCAGCTATAGTTTTGTGATGCTGCGGGTTTGGCTGGTGAACGGGACGCAGTGGATCTGGAATGTGACGCGCGGTCTGAAGGTTCCGGCGGTGCGTTCGGGATTGCGGGTGATGCTTTTGCCGTATCTGCTGATGATCACGGCGGGGTTGTTTGCGTTTTCGCTGTTAGTGCCGTTGCTGGGATGGGATCGCCCGCGGGTACATCGCTCGTCTGGTGGTAAGCATGGGCGGCGGCGGTCGTCGCCGTTCCGGCACCGCCGGCCTCCGCCTTCTTTTGACTCTGATGATGGGGATGATTGGGTGGATGAGGAGCCGGTTCGGGATTCGCGGGTGTCTTACGGGGCGAAGGCGTTGCCGGAGCGGCTGATTGCGGTGTGCTATCAGCAGCCGGGCTTTGTGGAGGTGCGCGATGATCGCGGCGGGGTTTTGTTTCAGGTGACGGGGGCGGAGTTGCTGGGGTATACGGCGCGCACGGTGACGGTGAGGATGGGGAGTTCTGTGCAGACGATGGATCAGAGGGGGAGGATGGTGATGAGTCGGGTGGAGGGTTGACACAAGACAACACCAAACGGATAATTTAAAAAACATTAACAGGTTATCCAGTCACCTCTTGGTGATTGTTATATTTATATATTAAAATATGCACACTGCGGCATGGTCAGCTCTGATTCCACTAGACTTTTTAGAGGTTTTTATATGTCAACTGGTCGCACTATTAAAATTTTTCTTGCCGATGGCTCAGCCTCCGGGCTCAGAACCGCAGAATTAGGCTTATCTACCATCAAAGCCGTTGTTATCCCGCGTGCATCTTTATCAGCCGTTTCCAAGCGATCAGAACCGACAAAAACAGGGGTATACGTTTTAATAGGCAAAGACGAAACAAACCCTGGTCAGAAAATGATTTATATTGGCGAGGGCGATACGATTATTAATCGTCTAAATTCACACAACAAAGATGAAAGCAAAGAATTTTGGGAAGAAGCCGTAATATTTGTATCCAAAGATGAAAATCTGACAAAAGCCCATGTTCGCTATCTCGAAGCAAGACTTATTGCACTTGCAAATGAGGCTAAAAGGGCTTCAGTTTCGAATGGCACGGCACCAACAGAACAAGGAAAATTACCGGAACCAGATCAAAGTGAGATGGAAGAATTCATTGTCCAGGCTCGCTTATTGCTTGGCACTTTAGGCTATGACTTGTTTGAGCCTGCGTCTTTTACACCTGCAATCACTAGTACGTCCTCCAGCGTCTCAAATACCAGTGAAACTGCTCCACTGCCAGTTTTTCAATATATCGGGGAGGGCTTTGATGCAAAATGCGCCATAAACCTCGAAGCTGGTCAATTCGTCGTTAAGGCTGGCTCAATTGCAAGGAAAGATGAAGCTTCGGCTCTTGCGCCAACATATATAAATCTGCGGGCTTCATTATTTAAAAATGGAGTTCTAATACTTAATGAAGATAAAAAAGCATATGTCTTCAGTCAAGATTTTTCATTCAAGTCAATTACTGCTGCTGCACAAGTTGTTTCCGCCACAACAGTTCGTGGGCGTCTGGCTTGGAAGCTTGGGGCCGAAAAGAACAGCAAAACATTTGACGAATGGGAGAACGCCCTGATTAAGGATATAGATTAGCAACATAAAAAAGCTCTCCATATTCAGAGAAAGGAGGAAATCAGGCCTACCCCTCAAAAAACCAACTTCAGCTGTCTGGATGATTCTTCTTCAACAGACAGCCTCACATCTTTCACTCCCCCCAAACCTGCCAAATCATCGTCGGCCCATACCGCCGCCCAGCATACCCCACACAATCAAACCACCGCCCCGCCTTATCCGCAAAGGAATGCCTGGACCGAATCAACTCCTCGGCGATATCCGAAACCTCCTGTGCCCGCCCGAAAAACTCCCTATACACCCCGCCCGTCTCATACCGCCTCACCCAACGACATCCATCCGACCCGTCCAGAGCCATCAAGCCTCCATCCACCAGCTTCTGGCAAACCTCATCAATATGCTCCGGATTCAACCAGGTATTACCGCTGCCCCCTTCCCCCTGACTGTCGCCCCGAGACAAGAAAACCCCCAGCGTACCAGGCACTATTTCCTTCCGGAAACCGGAATACCCATAACCCCGCCGCCGGTGAATCCGGATTTCCCGACCCGTCGCCACATGCCGGTATGCCTCTGTCAACACGCAAGGCTTGATCTTCGGGTTCCGCGACGGCCAATCCGACGGCCCCCGGATATCCCGACCCAGGAATTGATAACGCTCATCACCGGCCAGCACGGCGGGTTGTTGGTCGGCGGGAAGATCGAAGCCATAACGCTGCGTGTCCTGATGACCCGTGGAGAAATAGCCGCGATCCACAAACCAGAAATCGGTCACGTACGGCGAGAAAATCTCGATGGGCGTCCGCAGGTCATTGCCGCTGCAGGGATAGTACAAGGCCGTGTCCTTGACCTTTTCCAGTTGCTCGCTTCCCAATAAATAACCGCCTTGCATTTTTCTGTCTCCCTGCCCGCCAATGTCACGACTTCACCAGCCACCAATACCCCGCCCCGGTGCCGGCAAACACCCCCGACACATCCTCCGCCACCGTCAAGCCGGACGCCTCCGCCATCTCCCTCACGGTATTCTTCGGCCAGCAGCGGATGTCAAACGCATCCTCGTAGACCAACACTTCTCCCGCATCCTCCAGACGGGTTCGCTCCGTGTAACGGAACAGATCGCCGCCCAAATCGGCCACCTCCACCTCGCGCACCATCCCTTCGCGCTCCACCCGCATGCCGTTGAAGGCCCTCCGTTGCGGAATATCCAGCAACAGGCGTCCGCCGGGTTTCAGCGCCGCCGCCATGGCCCGGAAGCCGGAGCGCAGGGCGTCTTCGTCCGTCAGGTAGGCGATGACGGTGAACACGCACAAGGCGACATCGAAGGCTGTATCCTCGCGGAAGTCCTGCAGCAGGCACTGGCGCAGGGCTATATCCTCAGCACCGGGCTTGCCCGCCAGGCAGCGCAGCATGCCGGCGCTGGGTTCTACGGCCATCACGTCGTAACCTAGAGAAGCCAGGGGCAACGCCAGCCGCCCGGTGCCCGCGCCGAAATCCACCAACCGCCCGGGGGGCGGGGCGACACGCGCGATCTCGGCCAGCGTGTGCTCGGTCAGTTGTTGGTAAAGGCCGCCAAAGGTCTGTTCATAGACCCGGTCATAGTAATCGGCCCAGGAATCATGCGGCTGCGTGTTGTTCGGTATTGGCACGGATTCACTCCCTGTTGAAAACTGTCTGGAAGGGTATCCTCGACGAACGCCCTGCCCGCGTCAATCGTCCCGTTCTTCCTTCAAGCCTGTCAGCGGCGAGGAATGCCGGAAGTCCCGCAGGCCTTCCGGATCAGCCAGCCGATAGAAGGCCGGAGGCTTGCCGGTGCCGGGACGCTTGAAACCCGCCAGCTCCTCGTCGGGAACCTGCGCCAGCAGCGTCCGGCGCTCCCTGGCGGCCCCCCGGGCCGGTTCTGTTTCCCGGCTGCCCAGGCTTTCCCCGTAAATGCCGAACCGGCGGCGGATGGAGGTAACCTTCAGTTCCTTGTTCATCAGGATTTCATAGGCCTGCAACACATCGGCCAGCGTGAAGAAGTCGGCGTCTTCCGGGTAGATTTCCCGGCCCCGGGCGTTGAAGCGCATGGGCAGCATGTAGGCGGGCATGATGCCGTAGGCCACTTCCTCGCGCAGGAAGCCGACCAGCGACTTCAGCAATTCGCCATGATCAAAGGCCAGCTCCCGGCGCGGGTCGCGGCGGTTGTCCGGGGCCAGTTCCAACGGCCAGCCGTTTTCCGCCGACACCGGCGGCAGGCCGAGGGCGGGATCCATGGCCTCGGGGAGGTTGGTCAGGGCATCGACGGGGAACCAGCGCGCGCGGCGGTCGGAAGGCGGTACATGGCGGATCAGGGCGTAATAGACGGTGGTGACCGACCAGAAACGGTCGTCACGGCCCGAGGAACCCACCGCCTTCCATTGTTTCAGATAGGGCCGCATCATCCGGCTGTCACCCCCTTCCGACCGCCAGGCATCGCCGGCGTCCTTGCCCAGTCCGGTTTTCAGGCCCAGCACCCGCAGGGCGGCGGCGTCCAGATTCGTGTCTTCGGCGTGGACAAAGCCGCCGGGTAGCGACCACATGCCTTTCCAGGGATGTTCATGCCGCTCCACCAGCAGCACCTGCAAGCGTCCTTCATGCAGGGTGAAGATGCCCAGGTCCACCGACACCAGCGGTGTCTGCCAGAACAGGGGACGGATTCCGGTCCGGTAACGGTGGCAGTATTCCCGTTGCTCCACCGACTGCTGCTGGGCCTCGCGGTCCTGCTGCACCGCCTCGGTGTCGGGTTTCAAGATCAGCATAACGCAACTCCTACATATGCCGGCACATTGCATGCTGGACCGGACCAAATAAATATCATTAAGATACAAACACATTGCGCATAACAGGCATTATTTCATGCCCTACCGGCGGGGTCAAACCCGACGGTCGCCGCGCCGCCCACCTGTAACTATTAGGAATCGGGAGAAGACGGCAATGATCCTGGAGCCAGACAATACTTGCGCCGCCTGAGTCAGGCGGGCGGCCAACGTGAATCAGCCCCACCTTATGCT
>CAZPZK010000021.1:0-16987 GCA_964591095.1 uncultured Moraxellaceae bacterium
GGTTGCCGGCAAGGGGCATGAGGATTACCAAGAGGTCCGGGGTGTCCGTTATGCCTTTGATGATGCGGAGGAAATCCGCGGGTATTGGGGGCTCAGGGCTGACAGCGGCCATCAGGAGAAAACAGATGCGGTTTAGCCGGATAGCGGAAGTCACCGGAGGCGTTCTCAAGGGGGTGGATGGCGAGGCTTCGACCTTTTCCACCGATACGCGGCAGATTGCCGCCGGGGATTTCTTTGTGGCGCTGAGCGGCGCCAATTTTGATGGCAACACCTTTGTGGCGCGGGCGGCGGAAGCGGGTGCTTGCGGGGCGATGGTGTCGCGGTATCTGCCGGAACTGCGGCTTCCACAAGTGGTGGTCGGGGATACCCAGGCTGCCTTGGGGCGGTTGGCCCTGGCCTGGCGGCGTCAGTTTGATCCGGTGCGGGTGGCCATTACCGGAAGCAGCGGCAAGACCACGACCAAGGAAATGACCGCCAGTATCTTCAGTCTGGCGGGAGAGACGCTGGCAACCCTTGGCAACAAGAACAATGAAATCGGCGTGCCTTTGACCCTGCTGCGCTTGGGCCCGAGCCACCGCTATGGGGTTTTCGAACTGGGCGCCAATCACAAGGGCGAAATTGCCTATACTTCCGGGCTGGTTGAACCCCAGGCTGCGCTCATCAACAATGTCGGCGTCGCGCATCTGGAGGGATTTGGCAGCCGGCAGGGCATTGCCGAGGCCAAGGGGGAAATCTTCAGCGGCTTGCAGCCCGGTGGAGTGGCGGTCATCAACCGGGATGACGATTTTGCCGACTACCATCTTGCATTGAACCAGGGGCGGCGGGTCATCACTTTTGCCGTCAATGCCGAGGCGGATGTGCGCGGTTCCCGCTTGCAATTGCATCCTGGAGGGGCATGGTCCTTTGACCTGCATCTCGGCGAGGCCGTCCTGCCGGTCAGCCTTCGGGTGCTCGGGCGACACAATGTCAGCAATGCATTGGCCGCCGCTGCCCTGGCGTGGGCATGCAATATCCCCTTGGAAATCATTGTCCGCGGTCTGGAGTCGGCCAGGCCGGCGCCGGGCCGCCTGGAAGTCCATCATCACGGCGGCCTGGCGGTTATCGACGACACCTACAATGCCAACCCCGCCTCCATGAAGGCTGCACTGGATATGCTCGCCGACTGTCCCGGCCGCCGGATCGCCATTCTGGGCGGCATGGGAGAGCTGGGCGAGGGCGCGGGCTTGATGCATGCGGAAGTGGGGGCTTATGCCCGCGCCAAGGGCATTGACCTGCTGCTGGCGGTTGGCGCTTTCCATGAGCATACGGTTAACGGGTTTGGAGAAGGGCCGGTTCATGCCTTTGCTGACCAGGAAGCCTTACTGGCGGCCCTGCCGTCACTGGTTGCGGGTCCGGCCACAGTGCTGGTCAAGGGCTCGCGCAGCGCCCGCATGGAGCGGGTTGTACACACTCTGATTGAGGAGCAACACTGATGCTCGTCTGGCTGGCGGAATATCTCGCCCAATTTGTCAAAGGTTTCCGGGTCTTCGATTACCAGACACTCCGCGCCATCCTCAGCGTCATGACCGCGCTGGGTATTTCCCTGGCGCTGGGTCCCTGGATGATTGAAAAACTGCGCGTGATGAAGTTTGGCCAGGCGGTCCGGACGGACGGTCCGCAAACCCACCTCGTCAAATCCGGGACGCCTACCATGGGCGGCGCGCTGATTCTGGTGGCAATCGCCGTCAGCACCTTGCTCTGGTCCAAGCTGGAAAACCCCTATGTCTGGGTGGTGCTGGCCGTCATGGCGGTTTTCGGCGCCGTCGGCTGGGTCGATGATTATCGCAAGGTGGTTGAAAAGAACTCGCGTGGCTTGCCGGGCCGCTGGAAATACTTCTGGCAATCGGTAGCTGGCATCGGCGCGGCGATTTATCTGTATTCGATTGCCCGCACGCCGGTTGAAACCAGTCTGATCTTCCCGGTATTCAAGGACCTGGTCCTTCCTTTGGGAATGTTTTATATCCTGTTGACCTATCTAGTGATTGTCGGCAGCAGTAATGCGGTCAACCTGACGGATGGCCTGGATGGGCTTGCGATCATGCCGACGGTCATGGTGGCCGGCGCGCTCGCCATTTTTGCCTACCTTTCCGGCAATATTAAATTCGCGAGTTATTTGCATATTCCCTATGTCGCCGGCTCCGGTGAATTGGTGGTGATCTGTGGCTCCATTATTGGCGCCGGACTAGGCTTCCTGTGGTTCAATTCCTACCCGGCGCAGGTGTTCATGGGGGATGTCGGCGCCTTGGCGCTGGGTGCGGTGCTGGGCGTAATTGCAGTCATTGTCCGTCAGGAAGTGGTCCTGTTCATCATGGGCGGGATTTTCGTCCTGGAAACCGTTTCCGTGATGTTGCAGGTCGGTTCATTCAAATTGACGGGAAAACGCATATTTCGCATGGCGCCCATCCATCACCATTATGAATTGAAAGGATGGCCGGAAACCAAAGTGGTTGTCCGTTTCTGGATCATCAGTTTCATGCTGGTTTTGCTGGGTCTGGCTACGTTGAAGATTCGCTAGGGAATGATGCTCATGGATAATCCGGTGGGGAAAGAGGGGCTGCGCGTCGTGGTCGGATTGGGCAAGACGGGGATGTCGTGTGTCCGTTATTTGCGTCGTCAGGGTTACCGGGTCGCGGTCAATGACACGCGTGACCACCCTCCGGGGCTGGATGAATTGCATCGCGAGTTTCCCGAGGTCACGACCTCGCTTGGCAAGCTGGATGAGGCCTTGCTGCTGCAGGCGCAGGAAATCATTGCCAGTCCGGGGATATCCATCCAGGAACCCGCATTGCGGGCCGCGCGTGAAAAATCCGGGATTCCGGTCATTGGGGATATTGAATTGTTCTGCCGGGATGCCGCTGCGCCGATTGTGGCGATAACGGGATCTAACGCCAAAAGCACGGTGACGACATTGGTTGGCCTGATGGCCGAGAATGCCGGCATTCGGGTGGGTGTCGGCGGCAATCTGGGAACCCCGGTGCTGGAATTGTTGAGTCCCGATAATCAGCTGTATGTTCTCGAATTATCCAGTTTCCAGCTCGAAACAACTCACAGCTTGCATGCCGCCGCCGCTGTCATCCTGAATGTCAGCGAGGACCACATGGATCGTTACAAAAATATGCAGGAGTACTGTCGCGCCAAGCAGCGCATTTTCAGAAACTGTGAGTTTTATATTACCAATCGTCAGGATAATCTCACCGTGCCTGAGGTTGCGGAAAATGTCCGCAATTCCAGTTTCGGCATCGATGCACCCGGACCGGATTCTTGGGGCATTATTCGTGAATCCGGGGAGGCCTGGCTGGCCCACGGTCAGGAAAAGTTGATGCCGTCGCGGGAAATGATGATATTCGGCGAGCATAATATGGCCAACGCCCTCGCTGCAATTGCGCTGGGTTCGGCGGTTGGCTTGCCTATGCCGGTGATGCTGCGGACCCTGAGGGAGTTTCCCGGGTTGCCGCATCGCTGCCGCCTCGTGACAAGGCAGCGCGGTATCGGTTGGTATGACGACTCCAAGGGCACCAATGTCGGCGCAACCCTGGCCGCACTGGAAGGGTTGGGGCCGGTGCTTGCCGGCAAGGTCATCCTGATTGCCGGCGGCCAGGGGAAAGGTCAGGACTTTTCACCGCTGGCTCCGGCTTTGCGGCGTTATGGCAAGGTCGTCATCCTCATTGGCGAGGATGCCGGCATTATCTCTATGGCGCTGGCGCCGGAAACCGATCGGCGCTGGGCGAGCTCCATGTCGGAGGCCGTGGGAATGGCGGCCAGTCTGGCGCAAGCCGGTGATGCTGTGCTGCTATCGCCGGCCTGCGCCAGTTTTGACATGTTCAAGAATTATGAGGATCGCGGCAATTGCTTTGTGGCCGCGGTCAAGGCCCTAGTGGAGACAGCATGAAATTTGCGATGCCCCGACTCTCCGTGCCACGGCACTGGGTCGTGCCGGATTGGCAGGCCGAGTTTACGGCTGCCCGCTTGCTGATGCTTTCGGCCGGATTGCTGGCTTGTATCGGCGTGGTCATGGTCGCGTCGGCATCGATGGGGGTGGCGGATGCCACCTTCGGCCATCCCTTCTATTTTTTTGCAAGGCATCTGGTTTATGTGCTGTTAGGCGTGGCTTCCGCCATTGTGGTGGTCAATGTTCCTCTTCATGTCTGGCAGCGGTTCAGTTGGCACATTCTGGCGTTTACCTTTGTGCTGCTCGTCCTGGTGTTGATCCCCCACGTTGGCAAGCGGATCAATGGCAGCGCCCGCTGGTTGGGCCTGGGGCCTTTTACCATCCAGCCCTCGGAGATCGGCAAGTTTGCCGTTGTCCTTTTCATGGCGGGTTATCTCGTCCGCCGGCAAGACGAAGTGCGCACGACCTATGTCCGCGGGTTCCTGCGCGCGATGATGATTGTCGGAACGGCGATAGCCCTTTTCCTGAGCGAACCCGATTTTGGTGCCAGCCTGGTGCTGATGACGGCGGTGCTCGGCATGCTTTTTCTGGCAGGTTCCCCCCTGATCCAGTTTGGCGGGATGGTCTCCGCCGTTTTGGCGGCCGGTGCGGCAGCCGTCATTTTTGAGCCGTACCGTCTCCGTCGGGTGCTCTCCTTTACCGATCCCTGGGATGACCAGTATGGTTCCGATTACCAATTGTCGCAAAGTCTGATTGCCTTTGGACGCGGCGACTGGTTTGGCGTGGGATTGGGCCATAGCGTACAAAAACTGTTCTACCTGCCCGAGGCACACACCGATTTCGTCTTTGCCGTGTACGCCGAAGAGTTCGGACTGGTCGGTGTTCTGTTCCTGATTGCTTTGTTCTGGATACTGATCAATTCCGCGTTGAAGATTGGCCGCCATGCCGAGGCGGCGGGACGATTGTTCGAGGCCTACCTGGCCTATGGCATCGCCTTTCTGATCACCATGCAGGCAATCATCAATATTGGTGTCAACACCGGTTTTTTCCCGACCAAGGGGCTGACCCTGCCCTTGGTCAGTTATGGCGGCAGCAGTCTGATCGTGGTGTTCACGATGCTGGGGTTGCTGCTGCGAATTGATGCCGAGACGCGCGCGGGCGGCATGGGGAAGGCAAATGGCCGTTAAGTCCGTCGTAGTTATGGCCGGTGGCACGGGTGGCCACGTTTTCCCGGCGCTGGCGGTTGCCATGCAGTTGCGGCAGCAGGGGATAGCCGTGCATTGGCTGGGTACGGCGGCAGGGATTGAGGCGGAAGTCGTACCCCGCCATGAGTTGCCGATCACCTTCCTTGATGTCAGCGGCGTCAGGGGGCAGGGCATGCGCCGGCTTTTGCTGGCGCCGTTCAAGATAGCCGCCGCGACGCTATCCGCCATGCGTGTCATGCAGGCGGTCAAGGCCGACTGCGTCATCGGTCTGGGGGGGTACGTGACCGGGCCGGGTGGACTCGCCGCCCGGATGCTGGGCAAGCCGCTGGTGATCCATGAGCAGAATGCGGTCGCCGGCTTTACCAACGGACTGTTGTCGCATCTGGCGTCGCGGGTGCTGCAGGCCTTTCCCAATGCCTTTCCGGCATCACCCAAGGTTGCAACCACGGGTAATCCGGTCAGGCCCGAAATTTCCGCCGTCGAACCGCCCGGGCAACGCTTTCTTGGGCGTTCCGGCCCGCTGCGGGTGCTGGTGTTGGGCGGAAGCCAGGGAGCGGTGGCGCTGAATACGCTGCTGCCACAGGCCATGGCTCTGATCCCGGTTGCGCAGCGTCCGCAAGTACGGCACCAGACCGGACGGAAGTCGGTGGATGTGACCCGCGATAACTATCTCAAGGCGGGTGTCGAGGTCGACGTCCTGCCATTCATTGATGACATGGCCGCGGCGTATGCCTGGGCCGACCTGGTGATTTGCCGTTCCGGCGCATTGACCGTCAGTGAGCTTGCCTCGGCTGGCGCCGCCTCCGTTCTGGTGCCTTATCCCTTTGCGGTGGATGATCATCAGACCGCCAATGCCCGGTATTTAAGTGATGCCGGCGCGGCTATACTCTGCGCCCAAAAGGATCTGACGCCCGAGGCCCTGGCATCAACCCTGCTGTCGGTTTGGCGGCGTGAAACCCTGTTGGAAATGGCCGTCAAGGCGCGTGAACTGGCAAAGCCCGAGGCCACCACCGTGGTGGCTGAATATTGTCTGCAATACTGAGCAACTGCGAGTAATGATAATGAGCCAAGGCAACGGGCGTGGTCGACTGATTGAGATTCCGGAAATGCGGCGGGTCAACCGCATCCATTTCGTAGGCATTGGCGGCGCCGGCATGTGCGGGATTGCCGAGGTCCTGTTGAATCAGGGATATGCCGTGTCCGGTTCGGATGCCAAGGCCGGTGAAACCACGGCCAGGCTGCAGCGATTGGGAGCGCGCATCTTCATCGGACACGAGGCGTCCAATGTTGAGGGTGTCGATGTGCTTGTTGTTTCCACCGCGATAGACCCGACGAATCCCGAAGTTTCGGCGGCGCGGGATGCCCGCATTCCCTTGGTGCGTCGCGCCGAAATGCTGGGAGAGTTGATGCGTTGGCGTCATGGCATCGCCATTGCCGGGACGCATGGCAAAACCACGACCACCAGTCTGGTGACCTCCATCCTGGCGGAAGCCGGCATGGACCCGACCTTTGTCATCGGCGGCCTCCTGAACAGCGCGGGCACCAATGCCAAGCTGGGGGGCAGTCGTTATCTGGTGGCGGAAGCCGATGAAAGCGATGCCTCATTCCTGCATTTGCTGCCGATGGCGGCGGTGGTGACGAATATCGACGCGGATCACATGGATACCTACGGCGGCGATTTCGAGCGCCTGAAGGATACCTTTATCCAGTTCCTGCACAACCTGCCTTTTTACGGGCTGGCCGTCGTCTGTGGCGATGACCCGGTCATCCGCTCCTTGCTGCCGCGCATTGGCCGGTCAACCGTGACCTATGGCTTTGCGGAAGAGAATGATGTGCGTGCTGTCGAGATACGCCAGGAAGGGATGCAAACGCGCTTTACCGTCCTGCGTCCCCATCGCGAACCGATGCCGGTCGTGCTTAACCAGCCGGGCTTGCATAATGTCCTGAATGCCCTGGCGGCCATCGGCATCGCCACGGATGAAGGGGTGAGCGATGAATCCATCCAGGTTGCGCTCAGTCGCTTTCAGGGAGTGGGTCGCCGCTTCCAGCCTTATGGTGAGTTTCCCTGTGATGACGGCAATGTCTGTCTGGTGGATGACTACGGTCACCATCCCCGGGAGGTCGAAGCCACGATCAAGGCGGCGCGCCAGAGTTATCCCGACCGTCGTCTCGTCCTGCTTTTCCAGCCGCACCGCTTCACCCGGACCCGGGATTGTTTCGAGGATTTCGTGCGTGTGTTGTCCGAGGTGGATGTGCTGGTGCTGCTGGATGTCTATTCCGCCGGGGAGAAAGCGATACCCGGCGCGGATGGCCGCACGCTGGCGCGCAGCATCCGGCTGCTGGGGCAGGTGAATCCGGTGTTTGTCCAGCAGCACGAGGATCTGCCAACTGTCCTGAAGGCGGTCTTGCAGTCCAATGACCTCTTGTTGACGCAGGGAGCGGGGAATGTGGGCGCCATTGCCGCCGACCTGGCGGCGCATGGGCTTTACCTGCAATCCGCCGAGGCCCGCAAGCTCTGATGACTTGACGGTGGAAACCATTTGATTTGGGGAGCATGATAGTGAAGCAAGAGCAGTTCGGACGTGTCGCGGTGCTGTTTGGCGGTACCTCGGCGGAACGGGAAATATCCCTGATCAGCGGTCAGGCGGTACTGGATGCACTGCGGTCCGCTGGCGTTGACGCGGATGCCTTTGATCCGGCCAGCCGTCCAATTGCCGAGATTGCCGCATATGACCGGGCCTTTATTGTTTTGCACGGCCGCGGGGGCGAGGATGGAACCCTGCAGGGAGCCCTGGAGTTGCTGGGGGTTCCTTATACCGGCAGCGGTGTCCTCGCGTCGGCGCTGGGCATGGACAAGGCCCGCACCAAGCAGCTCTGGCTGGGATGCGGTCTGCCAACGCCGGCTTATCGTCGTCTGCACGGGGATACCGATTTTGAGGCTGTGGTTGCCGACCTTGGCCTGCCGCTAATGATCAAGCCGGTTCGCGAGGGCTCCAGTATCGGCATGCGCAAGGTGGAGTCGCTGGCCGAATTGCCGGAGGCCTATGCCTTTGCCGCGCAATATGACGATGAAATCATTGCCGAGCGCTGGATTTCCGGTCGGGAATATACCATTGTGATCCTGGGAGGGCGGGCGCTACCGGTAATCCGCCTTCAGCCCCATCAAAGTCATGGGTTTTATGATTTCGAGGCCAAGTATCAGGCCAATGACACTCAGTACCTTTGTCCTTGCGGACTGAATGCCGATGATGAGTCCCGGCTTCAAGCCACGGCCCTGGAGGCATTCTCCGCGGTGGGCGCCAGGGGTTGGGGGCGCATTGATGCGATGCAGGATCAGGACGGACGTTTCTGGCTGCTTGAAGTCAATACGGTTCCGGGCATGACGGATCACTCGCTGGTGCCGATGGCTGCCCGCGCGGCCGGAATCGATTTTCAGGCCTTGGTGCTGGCCATCCTTTCTCAAACCCTTGAAGCGGTCAGAGGCTGAGTATGCAATTGCCGGCATCGGTCAGCCGTAATCCTTTCCGCAACCTGAATTGCAGGGGATGGGGGTTGGCCTTGGGTCGCTTTTTGAGCCTGGTCTGGCTGCTGGCGGGTTTTGTGTTGCTGTTGTGGGGAATGTTTGGCTTGTATGCCGAACTGGTGCGCAAGGCGCCGATAGCGCTTGTCCAGGTGGAAGGGGATATCAGTCCTTCCGATCGCGAGGAGCTTTCCATCCGCCTGAAGCAGGTGGTTAATGGAAGCTATTTCGGTACCGACCTGCAGGCAATCCGCGATACCGTGATTGCATCGCCCTGGGTGGAAAGCATGTCCGTGCACCGGCGCTGGCCGGATGGCATTCGCGTGATGGTGATTGAAAAAAAGGCAGTGGCGCGCTGGGGGGAAAAGAATTACCTTAGCGCCCGCGGCGAGATCTTCCAGCCCAAGCCGGGGGCAGGCAGTTCGGAGTTGCCGATGCTCTTCGGACCAGCCGGTAAAACCGGCTATGTCATGGAACAGTACCGAAGCCTGAACGAGCGTCTGCGGCCCATCGGGCAGCAGGTTGTGGAACTGCATCTGACCGAGCGCATGACATGGTTCCTGAAGTTGGCGTCAGGGATGGAGATCATCCTTGACCAGAGCCAGTTCAACGAGAAGTTGCAGCGCTTCCTGTGGCTGTATACCCGGGAACTTCAGCCCTATGCCGACCGGATCGGGCGGGTGGATTTGAGGTATCGGAACGGCCTTGCCTTGTCCTGGAAGGAAGGCATGGCGGTGCCGGTGGTGAACAATCAATTGAAAAAGCAGGAACAGGTGGCAACCCAAGATGGCAGATAACCAGCAAGACCTGATCGTGGCGTTAGATGTCGGCACATCCAAGGTCGTGACCCTGATTGCCCAGGTCTCTCCTGAAGGCCTGCTGGAAGTCATTGGTATCGGTAAGAAGGCATTTCGCGGCCTCAAGCGCGGCATGGTCGTCAATATTGATGAAACCACGCAGGCAATCCAGGCGGCGATCAGCGAAGCCGAAGGCATGGCGGATTGCAGTATCCATTCCGTCTTCGTCGGAATTGCGGGCACACATATCCTGAGCCGCAATCTGCATGGGGTGGTTGCCATTCCCAATGGCGAGGTTTCGCGTTCCGATCTCGAACGTGTTCTGGAGGCGGCGAAGTCCGGCGCGGTCATGCCGGACCACAAGGTTTTGCATGAGTTGCCGCAGGAGTTCATCGTCGACCATCAGGATGATGTCCGTAATCCGCTGGGGATGTCCGGCGTGCGCCTGGAGGGTCATTACCATATGATCTCCTGCGCGCTCAATGCATGGCAAAACCTTGAAAAGTGCGTGCGCGGTTGTGGCATCGGCATTGATGACATTGTACTTGAGCCGATGGCGGCGGCTGATTCCGTGCTGACCGAGGATGAAAAGCATCTGGGGGTTTGCCTGGTCGATATCGGCGCGGGCACAACGGACATTGCGGTATATACGCACGGTGCCTTGCGCCATACGGCCATTTTGCCGGTAGCCGGGGATCAGGTGACCAATGATGTCGCCATTACCCTGCATACCCCGACAACCGAGGCTGAAGAGCTGAAGGTCAAGCATGCCTGCGCCCAGGCCCGTTTGGTCAACCGGGAAGACATGATCAATGTCCCCGGCATGGGCGATCGGCCGCTTCGCAAATTGCAGCGGCATTTCCTGGCGTCGGTGGTTGAAGCCCGGTATGCGGAAATATTCAGCATGGTTCAGGAGGAACTGGTGCATGCGGGATTGATGGGACACATGGGGGCGGGGATTGTCCTCACCGGCGGTGCGGCCCGTATCGAAGGGGCCGCTGCGCTGGCGGAGTCCGTACTGGCCATGCCGGTGCGCGTTGGCGTGCCCAACGGTGTAAAATCCGGAGGCATGGGCGACATTCTCAAGAGTCCGGCCTACGCTACCGGCGTGGGTCTCCTGATGTATGGCAGGCAGCGCCTGCTGGAAGTGCGCGAGGTGCTCCCTTCTCGTCGCAACTCCACGGGTGGCGGTGGGATGTTTCAGAAACTGCGTCAATGGCTTGAAACGCATTTCTGATGGGGCGGGGGCGGGGCAAGCAAGATAATTCCTGGGCAGGAGTAACAGAATGAGTATTTTCCAGATGGCAGACGATCACGTGGAAAGCTTTAACGGCAATGCGGTGATCAAGGTATTCGGTATTGGTGGCGGCGGTGGCAACGCGGTCGATCACATGGTGCGTTCCGGCTTGAAGGGGGTGCAGTTCATTTGCGCCAATACCGACATGCAGGCGCTGAAGAAGATGAATGCGCCGACCTTGCTTCAGTTGGGCGCCGAGCTGACCCGCGGGTTGGGCGCCCGCCACCAACCCCAGCTCGGGCGTCAACCCCCACTGGCGGCTCGCGATCGCATCCGCGAGGCGCTGAATGGCGCGGACATGGTCTTTATCACGGCCGGCATGGGTGGCGGTACGGGAACCGGCGGCGCCCCGGTCGTGGCGGAAGTCGCGCGCGAGATGGGCATTCTGACGGTAGGTGTTGTAACCAAGCCGTTTCCGTTTGAAGGCAAGCGCATGAAGCTGGCGGATAACGGCATTGACGAATTGGCACAGCACGTGGATTCGTTGATTACCATTCCCAATGCCAAGCTGTTGACCGTTCTCGGCAAGGTGTCGCTGCTGGATGCCTTCAAAGCCGCGAACAATGTCCTGCTCAACGCGGTTCAGGGCATTTCGGACATGATTACCCGGCCCGGCCTGATCAACGTTGACTTCGCCGACGTCAGGACCGTGATGTCCGAGCAGGGTCTGGCGATGATGGGCACCGGCTCCGCCAAGGGCGAGGACCGGGCGCGTATCGCCACCGAACTGGCCATCCACAGTCCTTTGCTGGATGACATCAAGCTGGAAGGGGCTCGCGGCCTGCTGGTATCCGTGGCGGCCAACGAGAGTCTGGGGCTGGATGACTTCAACACCGTCGGTGAAATCGTCAACCACCTGACGTCTTCCGAAGCCCACGTGGTGATCGGCACCATTCTGGATCCGGATCTGGGTGACGAAATCCGCGTCACGGTGGTGGCTACCGGGCTGAGCAAGACTGCCCCCCGCGCTGCGGCAGGCGCTCAGGCGGCCGCTGCAACGGCTCGTCCCCGTCCCGCCATGGGCGGCGCCCCGACCATGGCTCCGGCGGCTCCGCGTCCTTCTTACGATGACTATGAGGAGCCGGCCATCAACCGGCGTGCTCCGGCGCCCGCGCCGACGGCAGCCAAGCCGGGCGCCAAGTCCAGCGATTTGTTGAATGTTCCGGCATTCTTGCGCCGGCAGCAAAACTCCGACCAGTAATTCCGGCCGGGCCGGGGTTCAAAATAGCGACGCCTCAGGGCGTCGCTATTTTTTTGGGAATTGGCAAGGGGGCGGTCTGTCGGTTGCCGTGAGTCAATCCTTGCACTCTGTTAAAGACGTGTTACTATGCAATCTTGATCCTGAAACATTTTGACACAATGCTTCGTCAACGAACCCTCAAAAACACCATTCGCGCAACCGGTATCGGCCTGCACAGCGGCAACAAGGTCTATTTGACCCTCAAGCCCGGTGAGATCGATGGCGGCATACGCTTCCGGAGAACCGATCTTCAGCCTCCGGTCGAGATCCCGGCGAATGCGCTGCTGGTGAACGATACCGTCATGTCCACCAATCTGGTGCGTGACGGCGTCAAGATCGGCACGGTGGAGCATCTGATGTCTGCCATGGCCGGACTGGGCATTGACAACGCCATCGTCGAGGTCAGCGCCGCCGAAATTCCCATCATGGATGGCAGCGCCGGTCCTTTTGTCTTCCTGCTGCAGGCGGCGGGCATTATCGAGCAGCATGCCCCCAAGAAGCTGGTACGCATCCTGCGCACGATTGAGGTTCATGACGGTGATAAATACGCGGCTTTCAATCCGTATAACGGGTTCCGCGTAGCCTTCACCATTGATTTTGACCACCCGGCTTTCCATGAGGACCACAAAAACGCGTGCGTGGATTTTTCGACAACGGCTTATGTAAAGGAAGTCAGCCGGGCGCGCACCTTTGGTTTCATGCGGGATATTGAATACCTGTGGTCACGTAATCTGGCGCGAGGCGGCAGTATGGAAAACGCCATTGTGCTCAATGACGAGGGCGTGATGAATGCGGATGGATTGCGCTACGAGGATGAATTTGTCCGTCACAAAATGCTGGATGCCATTGGCGATCTCTATTTGCTGGGACATGGCATTATCGGTGAATATCGCGGTTACAAGTCCGGTCACGGACTGAATAATGCCCTGTTGCGGGCGCTGCTCGATCAGCCTGACGCTTGGGAAATTGTGACATTTGATGACGAAAACTCCGCGCCCATCGCTTACTTTACCGCTCAGCCCCCACGCGAAGTCCATTAATTCAACAGCTTGCTGGTGAATTAATCCTCATTTCATTTGTTCGAGCTTGTCGGTTTGTCCGACGCGTGACTTGCCAAACGCCGAAAAGCTTCGCTAAGATCCGCATCGTCCAGCAAGTCTGCTGTTTCCCTGAGCAATTTCCCCACCGAGGGGCTGATGGGCGGCAGTGGCTCACGGACGGGTTTTTTGAGGGGAGCGGGTTCGCAATTGATGACCCGTATCTGGCGTATGCCGTCGAATTCCGGACATTGGCGAAGACTCCCCAACAGACTGGCCTGCATGTAACGTATTTGCCCCGCCAGGGCGCTATTGCTGGTGCTGAGCGTCAGCACGCCATCCTGGTAAGCGGCGACGCGGCAGGCATTTTTCAGGACGGTCAGACGTTCGGCGACCAAGGCGTCGAGTCTGGCCAGCAACCGGGCTTGCGCATGCAGTTGCCGGAGCAGTGGCGAGGTCAAGATCTCGGCGCTGCTGGCAGCACGACCAAAGCGCATCGCGAGTCCCCCGTGGAATTGTCTTGAGAAAGGCTACTCTGCCCCGTGTTGACAGGCAAGGAGTTCTGTCAGCGGCCATGCAAACAGCAGGAGATCACCACTCGTGAAACTTCCCGGCTGGCGTCGTTACGCCATGAAGCCCCTGACCTTGCGTCTGACCCCCGCCACACTGGCAACCTATACCGGTGTTCTCGCCTTGCTGGCCTTGATCGGAGGCGCTATCGGTTATGCCGTCGGCACCCATCATCCGGCACCGGTGACGTCACCGGAAGCTGTATCGGCCTCGGCGGCGACCGTTCCCGCGCCGGATGAGCAGCAAATCCGCGTCATGAACGCCCGTATTGCCGAGTTTCAGGCCCGCCTGATGCGCCTTGATGCACTGGGCCAGCATCTGGCGGAGTCCGCAAACCTCAAGGAAGGCGAGTTCAATTTTGACAGCAAGGGCCCCTCGGGCGGTCCGCTGGTCGAAGACCTGACGGTGCTGGGTGATCGCATGGATCTGCAGCTGCGCCTGCAAAGCCTTGCCGGCGAAATTGAACGTCGCGAAACCCAATTGCAGGCACTGGACAGCGTGCTGGCCGGTCAGCGCCGTCAGGACAACCGCCAATTGCTGGGTAATCTGCCGGTTCGCCAGGGGACCATAACATCCACCTTCGGTTATCGCTCTGATCCTTTTACCGGCCGCGCGGCTTTCCATGCCGGAATGGACTTCTCCGGACCGGAAGGAACGGATATTTATGCGGTCGCGCCGGGAGTGGTGACGTATGCCGGTCTCAAATCGGGTTATGGCATTGTGGTTGAAATTGATCATGGAACCGGTTACGTCACCCGATATGCCCATGCCCGCAGCGTGGCGGTGAGAGTAGGGGACCGGGTTTCGCGGGATCAGTTGATTGCCTTCATGGGAAATACGGGGCGTTCAACCGGCACGCATCTGCATTACGAAGTGCTGCAGGGTAACCGGCAGATTGATCCTTCCACCTTTGTCCACCTCGCGTTGCGCAAATAACCGTTCAGTCTTTGCCTGCCGACACAACGGCAGGCAAAGACTTTTGCCATTCCCCCATTTTTCCATGTTGCCGATTCAGGGTAGAATGCCCCGTTTTCCGGCCGGCACCGCCTTTCGGGCTTGTAATGTGCCGCGAGAGTCCCCACAACAGCAAGAATCGCACGGCCTGCCTTATTTCTAGATTGAGTGGCTTTTATGTTTGCACGCATTTTGAGCGGAATTTTCGGAACGAAGAACGAGCGGGAACTGAAACGGATGCAAAAGGTCGTGGATGCGATCAACGCCCTGGAGCCGGGCTTGCAAGCCCTGGATGATGCCGCGCTCTCCGCCAAAACTGCCGAGTTCAGGGCGCGCTACGCGAAGGGGGAAACCCTGGATCAGTTGCTGCCGGAAGCCTTTGCCGTGTGTCGCGAGGCTTCCCGCCGCGTGTTGGGCATGCGTCATTTCGATGTGCAGTTGATCGGCGGCATGACCCTGCACGAAGGCCGCATTGCCGAAATGCGCACCGGCGAAGGCAAGACGCTGATGGCCACCTTGCCTTCCTATCTCAACGCCCTGTCCGGCGGTGGCGTGCATCTGGTCACGGTCAACGATTACCTCGCGTCGCGTGACGCCGAGTTGAACCGTCCGCTCTTCGAGTTCCTGGGCATGACCGTGGGCGTCATCCGCTCCATGCAGCCGGCGGAAGAGAAGCACGCCGCCTATGCCGCCGATATCACCTACGGCACCAACAATGAATACGGCTTTGATTACTTGCGCGACAACATGGCTTTCCGGATGGAAGACAAGCATCAGCGCAGCCTGGCCTTTGCCGTGGTTGATGAAGTCGACTCCATTCTGATTGACGAGGCGCGCACGCCGCTGATCATTTCCGGCGCCAGCGAGGGCTCTTCCCGCCTGTACGAGATGATCAACACCATTGCTCCCCAGTTGACTCCCCAGAAGGAAGAGAAGAAGCCCGATGGTTCCGACTACTGGCTGGATGAGAAACACCGCCAGATCGAGTTGACCGAAACCGGCTATGAGCATGTGGAAAGCCTGCTGACTGACTTGGGCCTGTTGTCGGAAGGCGAAAGCCTTTACTCCGCCAGCAAGCTGGCGCTTCTGCATCACGTGCTGGCGGCGCTGAAGGCGCATGTCCTCTTCCAGCGCGATGTGCATTACATCCTGCAGGATGGCGAAGTGGTGATCGTGGATGAGCACACCGGCCGCACCATGCCTGGACGCCGCTGGTCCGAGGGCCTGCATCAGGCGATTGAAGCCAAGGAAGGGGTGGAAATCCAGAATGAGAACCAGACGCTGGCCACCACGACTTTCCAGAACTATTTCCGTCTGTACAAAAAGCTGTCCGGCATGACCGGTACGGCGGATACCGAAGCCCCGGAATTCCGCCAGATCTATGGCCTGGATGTGGTGGTGATTCCCACTCACCGGCCGATGGTCCGCAAGGATCTTGAGGATCTGGTCTACCTGAGCAAGGATGAGAAGTTCGATGCGATCATCGCCGACATCAAGGAGTGCATGGCCAAGCAGGCGCCGGTACTGGTAGGCACCGCCACCATTGAGACCAGTGAATATCTCTCCCAACTGCTGACGCGGGAAAAGATTCCCCATCGGGTGCTGAACGCCAAGTTCCACGCCCAAGAGGCCGACATCATCGCCCAGGCCGGCCGGCCGGGTACCGTCACCATTGCGACCAACATGGCCGGTCGCGGCACGGACATCGTGCTCGGCGGTAACTGGAAAGCCGAGGCCGCGAAGCTGGACAATCCCTCGGAATCGCAAATCGAGGCGTTGAAAGCCGAGTGGGTGGCCCGTCATGCGCAGGTCCTGGAGGCCGGCGGTTTGCATATTATCGGTACAGAGCGCCATGAGTCTCGCCGTATCGACAATCAATTGCGCGGTCGTTCCGGCCGGCAGGGAGATCCCGGAGTCAGCCGCTTCTACCTGTCGCTGGAAGATGACCTGATGCGGATCTTCGCCAGCGATCGGGTCCGCAACATGATGCGTTCTCTGGGCATGCAGCGGGGCGAGGCGATTGAACACCGCTGGGTGACGCGCTCCATCGAAAATGCCCAGCGCAAGGTGGAGTCGCGCAATTTCGACATCCGCAAGAACCT
Source organism: uncultured Moraxellaceae bacterium (assembly GCA_964591095.1). GTDB lineage: Bacteria > Pseudomonadota > Gammaproteobacteria > Pseudomonadales > Moraxellaceae > Fluviicoccus. The sequence goes on from CAZPZK010000021.1 coordinate 16,651, forward strand.
GCTCAAGTATGACGACGTGGCCAACGAGCAGCGCCGCGCCATTTATGGCCAGCGCGATGATATTCTGTCTTCCCTCTCGCTGGTCGAGTATCTGGATTACATCCACGAAGAAGTCACCATCACGCAGATCACCGAGTTCATTCCGCCGCAAACGATTGAGGATCAGTGGGATATTCCCGGCCTGGAACAGGCGCTCAAGGCGGACTTCAATCTGGAACTGCCCGTCGCCGAATGGCTGAAGCAGGACAACCGCCTGGAAGAGACGGGGCTGCGCAAGCGGATCGCCGAATGCGTCAAGTCCAATTTCCATGAGCGCCGTGCCCGGATGGGCGAGGAC